>DASWFL010000048.1:0-30341 GCA_036394255.1 Steroidobacteraceae bacterium | reverse complement strand
CTGCAGCAGATGGGTGTTCTTCACCAGGGCCGCCTCGAGCTTCTGCGCCTGATCTGTCGCGAGTCTCCAGTCCGCCTGTTCCACCGCTTCGGTGAGGCCCGGAAACTCCAGGTGATCATAGTTGTAGCGGGCCGCATAGAGCAGGTGGCGAAACCAGGGCCGACCGGGTATGCCGGCCGGATCCAGCCAGTTGGACTCCACCTGCAGGAGTTGGGCATTCAGACCCTGCAGCCGGCGCGTGCTGCCGTGGTCGGCTGCCAGGTCGCCCATCGTTCGCTCGTGCAGGGCGTGGCCCGCTGCGCGGAACTCGGCGATGCGCTGGTGCAGCACAGTCAACTGCAACTGCTGCGGATCGATCCTGCTGTTGTGCTCGAGCTCCAGTAGGAAGGTCTCGAGGGCCGCCGCGTTCGCCTCGAAGTCGAAGGGGAGCAGATCGGCATTGGCCAGCCGCAGTGCCGTCAATCCCCAGATCTGGGTCAGTGCGACGTGGTATTCAAAGCGTGGATCACCGATCTGCGTCATCCAGTAGTGATCGTCGTAGCTGCTGTGGTAGACGCCATAGTCACCGACGAATCCCAGATTGATGACGGGCCGGCCCAGGTGGTTGAGGAACACCGTGTGGTCCGAACCACTGCCAATGCGCGGATTGGCCAGTTCGGCATCTGCCGGGGGCGCGGGGGTCTTCTTGTCGCGCTCCATCGTCACCCGCCAGGCCTCGTACAGCGATTTCCCGGAAGGCGCGCGTACCTCCTTGGACGCCTCGATGAGCATCGGCGAGAGGGAGGCTACGGCCGATGAATCAAAGCGCAGGCCCTCGGGTCCGGCCGTGGTGGCCGCGCCCGCGACCGCTTCGTCGACGTTCAGATAGGCGACGAGCTTGTGCTGCAGCTGCTCCTCAAATTGCTCGCCCCATTCCGTCGAACCAGTGAGCGCGTACTCTTCGCCATCCCAGCTGCAGACCACCAGCGTCCGTCGTGGCCGGTGACCGTTCTTCTTGAGCTGCCCCAGGGAGCGCGTCAACTCCAGCATGGAGGCGGTGCCGCTCACGGGATCCACGCCACCGTCCACCCAGGCATCACGATGATTGCCGATGAGTACCCACTCATCGGGCAGCTCGCTGCCGCGGATGCGCGCCTCGACGACGGTATAGGGCTTGATGCTGGTGTCCATGTCCACGTGCACGTGCACCGAAACGCCGCCGGTGTAGCGATAGGTGATCGGGAGTGCACCGCCCCATTCCGGCAGGACTTCGGGTCCGCTCATGTTCTCGAGCAGCGGCTTCGCGTCCCGCCAGGACAGCGGCAGGGCGATGATCTTCGGGAGCGATCGGGCTTCCGCCAGCGGTATGCGCTTGGCACCGGCGACCGATGGCCAACCTGGCGTCGTCGGATCGCCGGGAACGATGTAGTCGTAGGTGATCGCGCCATGCTGGATGTGGCTCTCCGGGCCCCAGGGTCCGTCCGGGAAGACCTTGCCTTTCGTATAGCCGTCCTCGGCCGGGTCTGAATAAATGAGCAGCGCCGCCGCGCCTTCCCGCTCGGCCGTCAGCGCCTTGAAGCCCCGATAGCTGTAGGGATTCGAATAGCGCACGATGACGATCTTGCCCTTGACGCTGATGCCGTTGCGTTTGAGCACCTCGTAGTCTTCCGGATTGCCGCTGTGCGCGTACACGAGCTCGGCGGTGACGTCCCCGGAAGCGGAATATCCGAAATACGCTCCGTCATTGGCCGGATTGCCGGTGGCGGGATCGACCTCGTACGCGTCTTCCCGGAGCGACGCCTGATAGTGCCGGGGCGCTGTCATCTCGAGCGATACGCTGCGCGGGCTCGAGTGCAGCACCTCGTAGCGCCGCAGCGCGACGTTATCCCACCCCTGCCTGCGCCACTCGCGGGCCACGATTCGCGCCAGTTCATTGTTGCGCGCGGAGGCCGCCGGATGCGGTTGCGCCGAGAAAATGCGGTGCCACTCCCGCGCCCGTGCCGGCGAAGGCAGAGACTGGAATGCGCTCTCGATGCGGTGTTCCGCTGCAGCGTGCGCTGGCGCAAAGCCCAGGATCGGCACCAGCGGCGCGGGTTCCTTGCCGGCCTGAGCCACCAGCGGGACGGAAGCGCACAGGAGCGCCGCAGCGAGGATGACTCTCACCGAATGAGCGTAGAGGCTTCCTGCGCCTTTCGCAATACATGCGGCCGTATGCAATGATGGGTGCGCGCCAATACATTAAAACCAGTGCCATGCGCCCCGAGACACACACGGTACTGCACAGCTGGTGCCGGCAGACTGAATGGAACGCACCGACCATCATCGGCGGCGCCGGCGCCCGGCTGCACACCGCCGATGGCCGCTCGATCCTGGACCTGAGCAGCCTGGCCGAATGCAGCAATCTCGGCCACCAGCATCCGCGTGTCGTCGAGGCGATCCGCGCGCAGGCGCAACAGCTGTGCTTCGTCACCAGCGCCTGGGGCGCCGAACCGCGGGCGCGGCTGGCGGAATTGCTGCTCGAGAAATCCGGATTCGTGGACGGGCGGGTCTACTTTACGCTCGGCGGCGCGGATGCGAACGAGCACGCCGTCAAATTCGCGCGCCAGGCGAGCGGCAAGGCGCAAGGCTGGATCGTCACGCGTGATCGCTCCTACCACGGCGCGAGCTACGCGACCATGGCGCTCTCGGGCGATGCGCGCACCGCGACGCAGCTTGATCCGGCGGCCTTTCGCGTGATTCACGTGCCGCCGCCGTACGCCTATCGCTGTCCCTTTGGCACAAGTACGGACAGCGCCTGTGGGGAAGCAGCGGCCGATTGCGTCGCCAGTGCCATCGATGAGCAGGGCACCGCAGCAGTTGCGGCGGTGATGATGGAGCCTGACGCCGGCACCAACGGCATCGTGGCGCCCGACAGCTACTGGCCCGCCTTGCGGCGCAAGACGAAGGAGCGCGCGGTCTATCTAATCGCTGATGAAATCATGAGCGGCTTTGGCCGCTGTGGCGAGTGGTTCGCGTGGCAGCGCTTCGGAGAGGAGGGACGGCCGGATCTGATGACCCTCGCCAAGGGACTCACGGGCGCATATCTGCCGCTCGGGGCCGTGGTCGTGTCGGGCGCCATTGCGCGGCGGCTCGAGCCGCAGCTGCTGCTGACCGGCCTCACCTATTGCGGGCACCCGCTCTCCTGCGCCGCGGGTGTGGCCGCAATCGAGAGTTACCAGGAAGAAGACCTGATCGCACGCTCACGCCGCCTGGGCGCCGCGATGCTTGAGCGCGTCCGGCAGATGCAGGTGCGTCACAGCGTCATCGGCGACGTGCGCGGCGGCCGCGGCCTGTTCGCGGTGATCGAACTGGTCAGCGATCGCACCAGTCGCGTACCGCTGTCGCCCTGGCCGGTACTGCACCAGGTCCTGCAGGACTTGCTGCAGGCGGGGCTGCAATCCGGAGTCTCCTTCGCCGCGCGTGGCAATCTCATTCTGCTCGCGCCGCCGCTGGTCATCGAGGAGCGCGAACTCGCCGATGCGTTGGATCTGCTGGACCGGCTGCTGGGCGAGTTAACCGTCAGCCTCGGCAAGACGGCGCGGGTGCGCTCATGAGCTTCAAGCTGACCTACTCCACGATGTTCGATCCGCCGCCCGAGCTGCACACGGGCTTTGAGGCCGCGATGACGCGTACGCTGGCGCGGTTGGGCGCACAGCACCCCCTGTACGTCGACGGCGCTGACCGGCACGCGAGCCAATCGATGCAGACCCACAATCCCGCCAATCGGAATCAGCTGCTGGGTCGCTTTGCGCTCGGCAACGCGGCGGATGTCGATGCGGCCATGCAGGCGGCGCAACGGGCCTGGCCCGAATGGCGGGCCAACGCGAAGAAGCGCATGAAGCTCCTGCGCCGCGTCAGCCAGCTTATCGGGGAGCGCGTCTACGAGATGGCCGCGGCCCTGACGCTCGAGACCGGCAAGAATCGCATGGAGGCGCTCGGCGAGGTGCAGGAGACCGCCGATTTCTTCCAGGGGTATTGCGATGATTTCGAGCGCGGCGGCGGCTTTGACCACGCGCTGCCCAATGATCCGATCCCTGCGGTGGTGTCGCGCAACCGCAGCGTGATGAAGCCCTACGGCGTGTGGGTGGTCATCGCGCCTTTCAACTTCCCGGTCGCACTGGCCGGCGGCCCGACCGCCGCCGCGCTGGTCACGGGCAACACCGTGGTCCTGAAGGGCGCCAGCGCCACGCCCTGGGCGGGCCGCATGCTCGCGGACTGCATCCGCGACGCGGGCCTGCCGCCCGGGGTCTTCAACTATGTCAGCGGCTCGAGCAGCGATGTCGGCGCGGCGCTGATCGGCCATCCGCTGACGGCCGGTGTCACCTTCACGGGTTCGTATGAAGTCGGCATGAACATCATGCGCTCGCTCCAGGCGGGGCGCTTCCCCCGGCCCTGCGTCGCCGAAATGGGCGGCAAGAACGCCTGCATCGTCACCGCTTCGGCCGACCTGGAACGCGCGGCCACCGGCATCGTCCGCTCCGCATTTGGCATGGGCGGCCAGAAGTGTTCCGCCCTGTCACGCCTCTACGTGCATCGAGATGTCGCCGATGCCCTGCATGGGAAAATCGTGCAGCGCATCGCCGCGCTGCACATCGGCGATCCGGCGCTGAAGGAGAACTGGCTGGGGCCGGTGACGACGCAGGCCGGGTACGACAACTTTGCGCGTTACTCGGCCCTGCTTCGCGCCCAGGGCGGTAGGCTGCTGAGCGGCGGGGAACAGCTGCGTGCCGACCAGCTGGCGCAGGGCTTTTTTGTGCGCCCGACGCTGGCCGAGGCGCCGCCCGAGCATCCGCTCTGGCAGGAGGAGATGTTCCTGCCGATCCTGATGTCGCAGCGCGTGTCATCGAACGGCGAGGCCATGCAGCTGGCGAACCGCTCGCCGCTGGGCCTGACCGCCGGTTTCTACGGTGGGAGCGATGAGATCGCCTGGTTTCAGGACCACATCGAGGCTGGCGTTACCTACGCCAACCGGCCGCAAGGCGCCACCACGGGTGCCTGGCCCGGCTACCAGGCCTTCGGCGGCTGGAAGGGCTCAGGCAATACCGGCAAGGCGATCGCTTCGTTCTACTACCTGCCACAATATCTGCGCGAGCAGTCGCAGACCGTGGTCGACTAGGAAATCAAGGAACCCTTATGCGTTCACCCCACATCCACACCGCCCTGCCGGGGCCAAAGGCGCAGGCGCTGCTCGCGCGTGATGTGGGGGTCACCACGCCTTCGCTGCCGCGCGACTATCCGTTCGTGATGGCGAAGGGCCGTGGCGCGGAAGTGTGGGACGTGGACGGCAACCGCTTCCTGGACTTCGCCGCCGGCATCGCCGTGTGCAGTACCGGACACGCGCATCCAGCCGTCGTGCAGGCCATCAAGGAAGCGGCCGATGACTTCCTGCACATCTCGAGCGATTACTGGCATGAGCGCCTGACGCGCCTGGCCGAGAAGATCAATGCGCTCGATCCCATGCGCGAGCCGGTGATGGTGTTCCCGTGCCAGAGCGGCACCGAGACGGTCGAAGCGGCGCTCAAGCTGGCGCGCTACGTGACCGGGCGGCCGAGATTCATCGGGTTCCTGGGCGGCTTTCATGGGCGCACGATGGGTTCACTGGCCTTCACCGCCAGCAAGTACACCCAGCAGGCGGGATTTTCCCCGACCATGCCGGGCGTGACCCACGTGCCGTACCCCAACCCGTACCGGCCACTGTTCGCGGGGCCCGACCAGGGCCGCGCCGTGCTCGACTACATCGAAAACATGCTGTTCCAGACCAATGTGCCGGCCAGCGATGTGGCCGCGATCCTGGTCGAGCCGATCCAGGGCGAGGGCGGGTACCTGGTGCCACCGGACGGTTTCCTGCAGGGGCTGCGCGAGTTGTGCGACCGGCACGGTATCCTGCTTATCTTCGATGAAGTGCAATCGGGCATCGGGCGTACCGGCAAGATGTTCGCCAGCCAGCACTGGGGCGTCTCGCCCGACATCATGACGCTGGCGAAAGGCCTGGGATCGGGAATGCCCATCGGACTCATGGTCGCGCGGCGGCGCCACATGGAAAAGTGGAAGCGCGGTGCGCACGGCAACACCTTCGGCGGTAATCCCCTGTGCTGCGCGGCGGCGCTGGCCACGCTCGATCTGGTGGAGCGCGAATACGCCGCCAATGCCGCGAGCGTCGGTGACTATTTCATCCACGCCCTGCGCCAGCTGCAGCAGCGCTTCGAATGCGTCGGCGACGTGCGCGGCAAAGGACTCATGATCGGCATGGAGCTGATCAGTGATCGGGCCAGCCGCAAGCCGGCCAGGGGGTTGTGCGAGCGGGTGCTGACACGCGCCTATCACAACGGACTGCTGCTGCTCTCCTGCGGCCAGAGCACGGTACGATTCATCCCGCCGCTCATGATCACGCGCGCGCACGTCGATGAAGCGATGGGGATGGTCGAAGTGGCTCTGGCCGAAGCACTGGCGAAGACCTGAATGTTCCGCCGCCGCATGCGCTAACGCAGGCCGATGATCGCCACGGCACTGACGCTCTGCGTCGGCATGCCGCCCAGATTGTGGCTCAGTCCCAGAGTAGGCGCCTGCCGGCGTTGGCGTGCGCCGGCCCGGCCCAGCAGCTGCAGATAATTCTCGTACAGCATCCGCAGGCCCGAGGCTCCAATAGGGTGCCCAAAGCACTTCAGTCCGCCATCCAGTTGGCAGGGCAGTGGCCCGTCCGCATCGAAGGTGCCGTCCAGCACGTCGCTCCAGCCGCGCCCCACCGGGCTGATGTGCAGGTCTTCCATCGCCACGAGTTCGGTGATCGAGAAGCAGTCGTGCACCTCCAGCACGCTGAGCTGCTCGCGCGGCCGGGTGATGCCGGCCTCTGCGTAGGCGCGCGTCGCAGCGACACGAGTCGTATGCAGATAGCTGCCGTTCCACTCCGAGGCTTGGCTCTCCCAGCCATTGGAGGCGACGACCTGCAGGGCCTTGACCGTCACCAGTTCCCGCTTGCCGAGAGCGCGCGCGATCTCCGGGGTGGTGACGATCGCGCAGGCCGCGCCGTCGGAGACGCCGCAGCAATCGTAAAGCCCCAGCGGCTCGGCGATGATCGGCGCATTGAGGACCGTGGCCAGATCGATCGCCTTGCGCAAGTGCGCCTTCGGGTTCTTCGCGCCGTTGGCATGGCTCTTCACGGACACGTGCGCCATCGCGCGTTTCAGGTCAGAGCGCTGCACGCCGTGCTCGGCGCCGTAGGCCGCGGCCAGCTGGGCAAAGTTTCCGGGCGCGGAGCCGCTCACGCCGATCATGTCGAGCATCGTCCCGCGCGAGCGGATCGGCAGGCCGGCGTAGCCCGTGTCCTTCAGTTTTTCCACCCCGAGCGCGAGGGCGATGTCGGCCGCGCCGGCGGCGACGGCGTAGACCGCGCCGCGGAAGGCCTCGGTGCCGCTGGCGCAGTAGTTTTCGACCTTGGTCGCGCCGATGTCCTTCAGGCGCAGCGCCGTGGCCAGCGGAATGCCGGACGGACCGATATTGATGGCATCGAAGGCCACACTGAGCCACGCCGCCTCGATCTGCGCCGTGCCGATTCCGGCATCGGCGAGCGCTTCATTGTAGGCCTCGACCATCAGCTGTTCGGCGCTCGCGTCCCAGCGCTCGCCAAAGCGGGCGCAGCCCATGCCGAGGATCGCGACCCTGTCCTTGATGCCTGTGGCCATGGCGTCGCCGGCTACCGCACCGGCGCGGCTTTCCAGTAGTACTTGGTGAAATGGCGCAGCTCGTCGACGCCCTTGATGCGGAACACCATCCGGACGCCCCGGCCCACCGCGAGCAACTCGCTGCTCGCATCGGCGAATTCAACGGCCATGCGGCCTCCGCCTTCAAAGTCGATCACACCATAGTACAGGGGCGGCGAAGGGGTGTAGGCGAGGCGATCCGCCGTGTAGCTGACGATACGCCCTAGCCTTTCCGCCAGAGGGTAGTCCTCGTGCGTCCCGGCGGTGGATTCGCCCGTATGCACCGAAATTTCGGCGGGCGGATACTGCACGGCGCCCGTACGCGTGTCACGACTGCCGACCAGGCCAAGCACGGTCCGGCGGTTGCGGTACAGCGTTGTCCCGGGCTGCTTCTGCTCCGCTTCCGCGCGCATGCCGCGCTCGAGTTGGAGCAAGCCGCGATGGAACAGGAAGCGCAGATAATTTTCATCCGGCTGTCCGCGCGCCAGTGCCTCGGTCACCGGCATGCGCCGCGGGGTGCGCGCAATGGCCGCGGTCGTTTCAAACAGCAGCAGGTCGCAGCCCTGGCCGAAGCCGACCAGCAGGAGCTTCTCGCGCGGACGCGCCGTTTCGAGGGCATGCGCCAGCACGAGGAGCGGGTGGGCGACGCCGCTGTCTCCGATTGTGTCTACCAGGTTATCGGAGATGGACTCGGAACGGCACCCGGCGGCCCTGGCGATGGCCTCGACCACGCCGCGAATCGGGATCGGAATCAGCAGGCGATCGATTTCGCCCGGCTGCACGCCGAATGCCCTGAGTCCGTCGCCGAGGGCCTTGGCGATGATGGCGAGGTGACCTTCATCGCGGATCCAGCGGCTTTCCCAGGCATAGTCCAGCGGCTCGCCCGCGGCCCTGAAGTGGTCGACGAAATCGACGCTGACACTGCGCGAACCCAGCAGACGGGCGATCAGCTCGCCTTGTCCGACGAGCAGGGCCGCGGCCGCATCGCCCTGGAGTAATTCGGCCTCGGACGCGGGACGCGCCACGCGCCGATCGGCGGCCAGGCACAGCTGCGGCCGCTTGATCGCAGCGGCTGCTTGCAGCGCCTGGATGAGCGCGGAGGTCGCGGCACGCTGGCTGCCGGTCACGTCGAGTACTCCGATCGCGTCGGGCAGGCTCAGCGCTTCCTTGATGACGCCCGCGTTCTGGCGGTCGGCGTAGGGCAGGGTGGTCGAGGCGAGCGAGAGCGAGCCGATTGTGGTGCGATCGATTCCGTCGAGGCAATCGCGCCCCGCCTCCACCGCCATCGTGATGCTGTCCTCGTCCCAGTCCGCGACTGCGCGCTCACCGCGCGCAGCATTCCTGAGAGCGGGTGCAAACCAGTCGTGCAGGGCGCTGATCGCGGTGCGCTGCAGGCGGCGCTGCGGCACGTAGGCACCGCAGGCGAGGATTCCCGCCTCTGCGGCCACGCTCGTGGGCGATGCCGACAATCAGTTCCCGCTCAGGACCGGCAACGGGGCCGCCGCCAGTGGCACCGCGGAACGATAGTCCTGGCCGAGCAACTCGGCCAACGTGGCCGCGATCTGCGCCTGGGCGACGGCGGGTGGGCCGTGCCGCTCGCCCAGTGGTGGCGTGTCGGGGCCGATGGTCGCGATCCAGATGTTCTCCGAACCTTTCTGCGCCACGCCGTGTTCCTTCCAGTCCACCAGGCCACTGCCACGCCCGTGATCGGTGGTGATGATGAAGGTGGTCTGGTCGCGGTACTCGGGCATCGCCTGCATGGTCTCCCACAGCTCGCGCACGAACAGGTCCATATGATGCGCGGCCTCCAGGATCAGATCGTAGCGTCCGGCGTGACCCCAGTCATCGGTCTCGCCGTAGCCCACGAAGAGCGCCCGGGGGTGGTTCGATTTCAGGTAATCGAGCAGGCGCGCCTGGACGAAAGAATCGGGAACCTCCCCTTCTTCCTGCGCAGTGGTGGTGCGATAGAGACGCTCGAGCAACGCCTGGCGCGGCGTCGGCTTGTCTGCCGGCGGGAGCCGGGGCCCGACCCGCAGATCCAGATGACTGCGCCCTTCGTTGAAGACATCCGTAAACCAGGTCCAGCTGCCGAAGACCGCTGCCTTGCCCTTGAGGCCGGGCCGGCCGTTGAGCCACTCGAACACGGTGACGTTGGGGTTCGGCCCGTAGTTGTTGCCGTCGATATCGGTGCGATCGATCCGCGGGTCGGGGTGCCCGGTGAGCATCTCGTTGTAGCCGGGATAGGAATAGGCCACGCCATTGGTCACCCGGGCGATACTGCCCACGGCCTGATTGCCGAACAGCTGACCCTGCTTCGCGATCACGTCCCACATGAAAGGCATCAGCAAGCGGCGGCGCGCGGCCGGATCGTCGTTCCAGAAGCGCTTCTTGAGGCTCGCCGCGCTCTCCCACATGCCGCTTTTCGGATCATCGAGCAGGCTGAGGTCGGCGCCCGAGTACACTTCCTGCCAGCGCAGGCCGTCAGACACGATCAGCACGACGTTGCGGGTTTTCAACTGCGCCACCGCCGGCGCACCAGCGCTGACCGCGACCATCGCGGTCCAGAACAGCAGCCATGAGCGAACGGTCGGCCTGCGCATCAAAGTCTCCCGGCCCTGGGATTTTGCCCAAATAATTTGAGCCCCCCGGGATCTTATCAGAGGATAAACTCGGGCAGATGTTCGGCGACCGCAACTCCTATGTGGGCTGTGCAGTGCTGTGGGCCTGCGCCTGGCAGGCAGCGGGCGCCGCAGCGCCCGCCCCTTTGGCCCTCTGGCTGGCGCAGCAGGAGGAGCGCTCCTGGCAGCACATGCTGGAGAACATCTCCCCACGGGAACCGAAGCGGGCCGGCGAGGATCCGCCACTTGCGGGGATAGTCGTGGGCGCCCTGCAGAAGAAGGATCCCGACTACTACTTCCACTGGGTGCGGGATTCATCACTCGTGATGCACGCGGCGGCTGACGCCTACGCTCAGCAAAGGCCCTATGCCAGCCGCAGCCAGTTTGAACAGCAGTTCAGGGATTTTCTCGCGCTCTCGCAGCGCCTGCAGGGGCTGCCCTCGAAATACGGGCTGGGTGAGCCGCGCTACACGGTGACCGGGCAGGTCGATACGCTTCCCTGGTCGCGGCCTCAATTCGATGGCCCGGCCCTGCGCGCCCTGGCGGTGCTGGACTTTCTGCGCAGCGCGGAATCGGTGCATCTCGCCAATCCCGATCTCGAGGCGCTCGCGACCGCGGTCCTGCGCACCGATCTGGACTTCGTCGCGAGCGTCTGGAATCAACGCGGCTTCGATGCCTGGGAGGAATTGCAGGCCGACAGCTACCACACCCGCCTGCTCCAGCTCGCCGCTCTGGAGAAGGGCGCCGACTGGCTGGCAGGGCACGGCGAACCGGCGGCGCGCGTGGCGAACTACCGGGAGGTGGCGCAACGCCTCGCGCTGCTCCTGGACGATCATTGGGATCCCACCCGCGGCTTTCTGCGCTCGCAGCTCGCGATCGTGGCGACCGACGGCTACACGGCGAAGAAAACCGATCTTGATGCGGAAGTCATCATCGCGGTGGTCGACGCGGACCGCGATTCGGCCGCTCATTCCGTGCTCGACGATCGCGTGCAGGCGACCGTGGCCGTGCTCGAGCAGCTGTTTCGTTCGAGCTACCCGATCAATCGGCGCCCCGACGTGGGCCTCGGTTACGGGCGCTACGCCGGGGACGTCTATTACGGCGGCAATCCCTGGGTGTTCATCACGGCGGATTTTGCCACCTACTACTACCGCCTGGCAGCCCGCCTGCAGGAGGGTGCGAGCCTGGCCGTGACCGCGCGCAATGCCGCTTTCCTGAGATCAGCAATGCCCGAGTCCAGCTGGACGGCGCTGAAGCCGGGGACGAACCTGTCGCCCGGCTCAGCCCTGCATCGCCAGGCGATCGCGGCCTTCTCCGGCAAGGCCGATCGCATCATGCTGCGCCTGCAGCTGAGCACGCCGGCGGATGGGCAACTGTACGAGCAGATCGACAAGCGCACCGGCCGCCCAGCCTCCTCGCGCGGCATCGGCTGGAGTCACGCGGCATTCCTCGAGGCGGTGTATGAGCGAGCGCGCCTCACTCGCTGAACTTCGAGCCCTGCATTCGGAGCGGGCTGAGTCCATGTACATTGCATCCTGCACGCCACCGGCGCATGATTTTTCCGGCAATTGCCCTTCAAGCATCGAGAGCTACCGATGACCGAGAAAGCCGGCCAGGATCTCAAAGTACCGATAGGCCCCACAGATCACGTGCGGGGCCCACCCGAGGCGCGAATCACCCTGGTGGAGTACGGGGATTTCGAGTGTCCCATCTGCCGTGCGGCAGAACCGGGTGTGCGCATGCTGCTCGACCAGCATCCCACGACCCTGAGATTGATCTATCGGCACTTTCCAATCGAGAGTGCGCACCCCCATGCGCTGATGGCCGCCGAAGCCGCCGAAGCGGCGGCCGCGGAAGGCAAGTTTTGGGAGATGCACGATTTGCTGATGCGCCAGGCGGCACGACTGGAACGTAAGGCGCTGCACGACTACGCCGCCGAGCTGGGGCTGGATCTCGCACAGTTCACCGCCGCGCTGGATGATGAGATCTACCGCCAGCGCGTGCGTGAACAGGTCGATGGGGCGATGCGCAGCCACGTGCGAACTTCGCCAGGCTTGTTTGTGAACGGGCGGTTGGTCGACGTATCCGGCGGATTGCACCGGCTCGGCGAGGCCATCGCGCTTCACGTGCGTTAAGAGCGGATCAAAAATTGCCACGAACCCGTGAGCGCTGACTTGCCGATCAATGAGTTGCCATGCTGACGTGACTGAGTTGCGCCCGGAGCCGCAATGGATCGAAAGCCGCCGGCCGGACGCCCAGAAACTGCCTGTTCGGCAAAGCTCATAATTTGGCGTTAGCGAAGCGCGCGTTTAGATTTGCTGCGTAGTCGCGTCGCGTACGGGGCACCACATGCCGGCAAGCACATTGTCACCGCGCCTTCGTCTCGCCAGAAAGATCGCCTTGATTACGGGCGGTGTCATCGCCGCCGTCGCAGTCGTGGCTGTCGCCGGTATCTACGGCGTTTCCGCCTGGGAATTGAACGCGCGCCATGCCGTCGTCGGCCCGGCGTTGCGCGTGACGCCCGCCCCATTGATGGTCGTGGAGGGTGAGCGACTCGCCCATGTCAATGGTTGCTTCGGCTGTCACGGCGATAATCTCGCAGGCCGCGTCTTCATTGACCGACTTTTCGTTGGGCGGTTATCTGGCCACAACCTTACCCGTGTCGTGCCCCAGTACACGGACGACCAACTTGAACATGCTATGCGCGGCGGCGTTAAATCCGACGGGACCGGCCTTGTATTCATGCCATCCCACGCTTTGGTCAGGCTTGCCGACGCTGATGTCGCAGCGATCATCGCCTATCTGCGCACTGTTGAACGCCATCCCGACGCTGCGAAAGACACCAGCCTGGGGTTGCTCGCGCGTGCGCTGCTTGTTACCGGAATGATCTCCCTTGAGCCAGACAACGTCGATCGCAACCAATTGGGTCCGCGTGCGCGCCCGACAGAGGCGGGCGCGCTGGGCCGATACTTGGCGGGATCGACATGCGCGATCTGTCACGGTGGCGATCTGCACGGCGATAAGGAAATGCAATCACCGAACCTGTTTGGAATCGTACACGCCTATTCGCTGGCCCAGTTCAAGGCGTTACTGTCGACGGGTATTGGCATCGGTGGGCGCAAACTCGGGCTGATGACGGAGATGTCGCAGTCCGGGTTGAAGTACCTCCATGACGACGAAGTCGCAGCGTTGCACGCCTATTTGTCGGCACCAGAGGCGACCGCCCAGCGCAGTCGCTAGACCCGCTACGGGTGGTGACGGATCAGCAGTTCGGCAGGCGCGGACTGATCGGCAATCGTCAGCGTCAGCAACTGACTCCTGGCGTCCGCGTGCGTGGCGACCGTGCCCCCGTCCATTGCCGCGTTGGCAACGCCGTGCCAGCCATGGACGTGAATCTGCATCTGCTTCCACCAGGGGTGGAAGTCTCCGCTCCGTGCTTCGAACATGATCTTCAGTTCATCGGCGCTCGCGCTGCAACGCAGCTCCTGGCGCAGGTAGGCGCCGCGCTCGTAGCCGAGGCTGTGTCCGTCATCGGCATAGAGCACGCCGTGACAGTCATCGCCCGGATAGACTTCCAGTGACAGCGGACCCTGCGGCGTCTGCGCCGTGCTCTGCACGAGCGGCTGGCGCGGGAGGATCGTACCGGCGCGCACAAATACGGGCAGGCTCGCGAGCGACGGTCGCTCGCTGACGATCTGCGCCGCAGGGCCGGTCGCGCCGGGGGGACTCACGATCTTCGCGTGATCGATCGGCGCGCCGCTCCAATAGTCGTACCAGCGCCCCGCCGGCAGGCAGATGTCGTAGGCCGCGGGAGATTCGAAGTTCGGCGGTGGCGCGACCAGCAGCCGGTCTCCCAGCATGAAGCTGCTCGACTGATCGCAGGGCCCCTGCAAGGCGTCGGGATAGTCGTAGAACACGGGCCGCATCAACGGCGCGCCCGTGCGCGCATTCTCGTCGGCCAGCGCGTAGATGTAGGGCATCAGCCGATAGCGCTCCTCGACGAAGTGGCGGCGGATCGCCGTGTGCTGCGGGCCGTCGATCCACGGCTCCCTGCGGGTCGAGTCATTGGCCGAGTGCGCACGGAACACCGGCGTGAAGGCGGCAATCTCCATCCAGCGCGTCAGCAGGTCTGCGCTGGGCGCGCCCTTGAAGCCGCCGACATCGGCGCCGCTGTAGCTGAAGCCACTCAGGCCCAGATTGAGCAGCATCGAGATGGACAGCTTCAGATGATTCCAGGTGGAGCTGTTGTCTCCCGTCCAGGTCACTGCGTAGCGCTGGCCGCCGGCAAAACTGGCGCGGGTCATGACGAAGGGGCGCTCGTCGGGCGCCAGGCGGCGCATGCCATCGAAGGTCGCGCGGGAATTCTCCATGCCGTAGATGTTGTGGATCTCGGCATGCGTCGCGGTGCGCGCAGCGAATCCCGGTTCCTCGATGCGATGGCGGACATCCGGCGGCATCGTCTTGCTGGCCGTGAGAAAGATGGCCGGCTCGTTCATGTCGTTCCAGAAGCCGACGATGCCCGCGGCCATGAACTTGCTGTACAACCCGCCCCACCACTCGCGCGTGCGGCTCGCGGTGAATTCCGGGAACACGGACAGTCCGGGCCAGACGGTGCCGACATAGGTCGAGCCGTCGGCCCGCCTGAGAAAGTGATCGCCCGCAGCGCCGCTCTCATAAGGCTCGTAGCCCTGGCCGGGCACGTCCGCGATATGCAGGTCGGTGATGGCGACGAGCCGAATGCCTTGGCGCCGCACCTCGCGCACGAGCCCGGGCAGGTCCGGGAAGGTCACCGGGTTCGTGGTGAAGGGACGGTTGCGGTCCTGGTAATCGATGTCCATCCAGATCACGTCCGCCGGGATGCGCTCGGCGCGCATCCGCTTGGCAATGCCGCGCACTTCCGCGGCGCTCATATAGCTGTAGCGCGACTGCTGGAAGCCGAGCCCCCACAGCGGCGCGAGCGGCGCCCTGCCGCTCAGGTCCGTGTAGCGCTGGACCACGCGCTTCAGCGTCGGTCCGTAGATCAGGTAGTAGTCAATCGGACCGTCCTCGGCACCGAAGGAGAGGATTTCGGAATTCTGCCGGCCGAAGTCGAACCAGCTCCGCCAGGAATTATCCAGATAGATGCCGTAACTGCCCGCGGCACCGCCGCTCGCCACGAAAAACGGAATGCTCTTGTAGATCGGATCGGTCGATTCCTGGAATCCGAAGGCATCCGTGTCCCAGTTGACGAAGGCTTCGCCACGGCGATCCAGCGGACCGGTCTTGTCACCGAGCCCGAAATAATGCTCCGTCACCGGCACACGCTTGTGCAGCGTAAAGGCGTGGCCGTGCAGTTCGAAGGCCTCCTGGAGCGCATCCTCCGACAGGATCTGCCCCTGCAGATTCGAAACCACCAGCCGCAGGGGCCTGCGCTCGATCTGGACCTGCAGTGCGGTGGTGCGGAAACCCGCAGCCTTCGCATCCGTCCAGGCTTGCACGCTCACCCGGTGGGCGCGCAGCGCCGCCGGTACGACCCAGGAGGCGTCCTCGGGATAGACACCGGCGGGTGCAATGCGCACGCGCAACAGGTCATCGCCCAGGGCGTCGATGCTCATGCGCAGGGTGCCATGCTGCACATCGGCACCATCGCTGCGCACGCTGACGGCGGCCTCGCCCGCGGCCGGCCCATGCTCGTCCGCATCGGCGCACGCAGTGCTGGACGGCGGCCCCAGGCTCAGGAGCAGCGCCAGGGTGCTGCGGGCTCCAAGGTTACGACTGCGCATCAGTGTCCCTTGCCCTAAGTGGGTCCATGAAAACGGGCAATGTAAACCCAAGCTGCCATAATTGCTCGGGGCGAAGAAGAGCGGGTTGCATGCGCTGGAAGTTTCTCCTGTTGACCTGCCTGTGTCACGTGGCCGTGCAGGCCGCTGACTCCCCGCACCGTACGGCCCTGACACTGCGGCCCGACGATGTCATCGCCACGGGCAACGAGTGGCTGGCGCTCCCGGATATCCGCGCCGCCGACGGCGCCCTGAGCACCTTCAACGCCCTCTCGATGCGCGATCGTGGCCTGCTGCAGGCCAGCGGCGAGTCCGCCCGGCCCGTGCTCGAACCCTATTTCCAGGTGAGCGGCAAGAGGCTGGAGGTGCGCAACCTGTCCTGGGAGCTGCTGGAGTACTGGATCCCCCAGGCGCACCAGAGCGTCGATGGGCTGGACCTCACGCTCACCTATTGCGCACCGAGCGGCTACCGCGCCGCCTTCATCCGGCTGACGATGAGCAACCACCGGAGCGATCCGGTGCCGGTCAGCTTGGGGGTGAAGGCTTCCTTTGGGGCCCTGAGCCGCATCACCTACCTGCCGGTGACGCTCCGCGGCGAGCGCACGGTGGGCCCCACGCCCTGGGTCGATCCCGGCGAAGTATTCAGCTACATCACCAGCGACACCCAATTTTCCTGGGCGCTGGTCCATCCGGGCTCGAAGGCGGTGGTCGGCCAGCCGCCGACATCGGTCTCCCCGGAACTGGACGCCGCGCGCACCGCTCTCCTGCAGCCGGGGGAGTCGGTCGAAGCGCTGTTCGTGCTGGCCGTCGGCGTCGAGGAATTCAGCGCCGCGCACAACGCCCGCTCGCTCCGGGAAATGCTCGATCGCTCCGGGTCGGAGGCGATCCTCGATCAGGCCGCGGCCTGGTGTCATGCCCGCACCCGCAGCACGGGGCGCGATGATCTCGACCAGCTCATGAACCGTAATTTCCTGTTTACGGCGCTCTACGCCTGGGGCCGCACCCTCGATACGGAGCAGCTGGTCGGCGTGACTTCACGCAGCCCGCGCTACTACGTCTCGGCGGCTTACTGGGATCGCGACGCCATGCTGTGGAGCTTCCCCGGGCTCCTGGACATCGATCCGCAGCTGGCGCGCGACGCCCTCGATTACGCGCTGACCACCCAGCTGCGCAACACCGGCACCCACAGCCGCTTCATCGATGGGGTCGTGCTGGAGGATGGCTTCCAGCTCGATGAGGCCGTCGCCCCGATACTGGCACTGGCCTCGTACCTGCGCGTCACCCGGGACCAGGCCTTCGTGGCGGCGCATCGCGACGCCCTCGTGTTATTGCGTGATCGCCTGCTCGGCCGCTACGACGCGACGCTCGGGCTCTACTCCTCGCTGCAGGATTCGCAGGATGAATTCCAGAAACTGCCTTTCCTCACCTACGACAACGCACTGAGCTGGCGCGCACTCACCGATCTGGCGACGCTGTTTCAGGCGCTGAAGGATCCGGCGAGCGCCGCCGCGATGAGTGGGCGGGCCCGCCGCCTGCACGAAGCGATACTGGCGCACATGATGACCAGCGCGGCACCCGGCGCGGCCGGACCCATATTTGCTTCGGCGACGGACGGTACGCAGTACGTCGAGACCGAGATTCCGCCCGGCTCGCTGATGAAATTGCCGGCCCTGGGATTTATGGCCGAAGAGGATCCACGGTTCGCGCAGACCTACGACTGGCTGCATTCACCGCATTACAAGTACTCCTATTCCACCAGGCGCTACGGCCTGCCCGGCAGCTACCGCCTGGAATTCACCACCTCGTGGATGCTGGCCGACGAGCTGCTGCTCAAGCGCTCGCGCGAGCGCGCGCTGGCCATCCTGCTGGCCAGCCCTTGGGACGGCGGCATCGTCTCCGAGGGAATCGATCCAGACACCGCGCGGATGGACCAGGCCGGCCGGGCCTTCGCCACCGCCGCCGGCTACGTCGCCCACGCCATCTGCCAGATTGCCTGCCTGCACCCGTGATCATGCCAGGAGCTCGACCGACCATGAAAACCAACACTTCGCACCTGTCCGTCGTGGCCGTGGCCACGGTCGCCCTGCTTGCTGGCGCCACGCCGTCCGCCGCTGCGCCCGCCGCAGCTGCGCAGGGCCCCGCTCCAGTGGCGATCAGCGTCGATGTGCACGCGGCCGGCAAGCCGTTGCCGCATTTCTGGGAGCAGATGTTCGGCTCGGGGCGCGCGGTGCTCGCGCTGCGCGACAACTACCGCAAGGATGTGCGGCTGGTCAAGGCCGTGGCGGACTTCCGCTACGTGCGCTTTCATGCCATTTTTCACGACGAAATCGGCCTGTATGACGAAGACGCCACCGGCAAGGCGCTCTACAACTTCTCCTATGTGGACCAGATCTACGACGGGCTGCTGGCCGATGGTGTTCGTCCCTTCGTCGAACTCAGCTTCATGCCCCAGAAGCTTGCCAGCGATCCGAATGGCATCTTCGGGTTCTGGTACAAGCCCAACAATTCGCCGCCGAAGGACTATGCGAAGTGGGATGCACTGATGGACGTCTTCGCGCGGCACCTGATCGAGCGTTACGGGATCGACGAGGTCGCGCAGTGGTACTTCGAGGTCTGGAACGAACCCAACATCGGCTTCTGGGGCGGCAAGCCCTACCAGTCCACGTACTACGAGCTCTACGACCACACCGCCCGGGCGCTCAAGCAGGTGAATGCACGCCTGCGGGTGGGCGGGCCCTCCACGGCGCAGGCGGCCTGGGCCGGGAATTTCATCGCGCACTGCCGGCAGAACAACGTGCCGGTCGATTTTGTGTCCTCGCACGTCTATGCCAACGACTTGTCGCAGGATGTATTCCAGAACGACGTGCCGGTGCCCCGCGACCAGATGGTCTGCCGCGCCGTGCGCAAGGTGCATGAGGAGATCGCGGCCTCCCCGATGCCCTCGCTCCCGCTCATTTTCTCCGAGTACAACGCCAGCTTCATGAACGAGCCGAACGTCACGGACAGCATCTACATGGGGCCGTGGCTCGCGACGACGATCGCCCAATGCGACGGCCTGACCGAGGCGATGAGCTACTGGTCGTTCTCCGACGTCTTCGAGGAGCAGGGCGTCGTCAAGACACCGTTCTATGGCGGATTTGGCCTCGTCGCCGAGGACGATATCCCGAAGCCGGCCTACAACGCCTTTGCCCTGCTGCACCAGCTGGGAGACGTCCGCCTGCCATCGGCCGCCGATTCGGCGCTGGTCACGCGCCGCAAGGACGGCACCCTGATTCTGGCCCTGTGGAACTATGCGCCGCCGGATGGCACGGGCGATAAATACACCGCCCCCGGTGCGCCCGGCCCCGTCAAGAGCTTTGCGCTCGACTTCAAGGGCGTGGGCCAGAACGCGCATGCCAGGGTCTGGCGCCTGGACCGGGACCACGGCAACGTCATCAAGGCCTTTGATTCCATGGGCCGGCCTGCCTTTCCCAGCCGCAAACAGCTGACACAGCTGCGTGCAGCGGCGAGGCTGGCACCGCCGGAGAGCGTGGCGCTGAGCGGTGGCAAACTCAGCCTGCAGGTCCCCTCGCAGGGCCTCGCGATCGTTGAGGTCCGTTGACGCCAGCGGTTGCCACCGCTGGCTGACGCCGACGCGACCCGTCGGGTTGCCGCGATGTGTGTGCGGCAAGCAACAGGTCCTCGTGGCGCAGGCAGAGCGCCACACTGGCGCCTGCCGCTCGTCAGGCTGGGGCCAGGGCGGCGGCGCTGAGCCACGCCGTTGAGCGGGACCCGGGAGCCTCGTCCGGCCGGCACGCATTGACAGCTTTGCGTGCTTGTAACTAAAATCCCGAAAACGTTTACCAGCTGACTGGAAAACGTTTTCTTCTAAGAAAATGGGGGTACCATGGGAGGGGCCATGGCGGTGACCATCAAAGACGTGGCACTACGTGCCAGGGTCTCTATCGCCTCCGTTTCCCGGGCCCTGCATGGCACGGGCATTGTCACCGAAAAGACACGCCTGCGCGTGGAACGCGCCGCGCGGCAACTGCGTTATACGCCACACGGTGTCGCCCGTAGCCTGATCACGCGGCGTACCAATACCATCGGTGTGCTCCTGCCGGATATTTACGGCGAGTACTTTTCGGAGCTGATTCGCGGCATCGACCGCGCCGCACGCCTGCGCGGGCTGCACCTGCTGGTCACGAGTTCCCACGGCGATGCCACGGAGGCGTCCCTGGCCCTGCGGTCCATGAGCGGACGCGTCGACGGCGTGCTGGTCATGTCGCCCTATGTCGATGCGCAGCTGCTCGGCAATGCCCTGCCAGCCGCGCTCCCTACCGTGCTGCTGAACACGCCCGATGATACGGCCCGCGCGCCCGCCTTCATGATCGACGACTACGGCGGCGCCAAGGCCATGGTCGAACATCTGCGTGGCCTGGGTTACGGGAACATCGCGCACATCACCGGTCCGGAAGGCAACTACGAGTCCGCCGAACGGCTGCGGGGCTTCCGGGCGGCGCTCGGACCGCTGCGGGCCGCCAAGGCGCTGGTGCTGCCGGGTGCCTTCACCGAGGAATCGGGTTATCTCGCCGGGCGGCAGCTCGCGCTGGTCACGCCGCGCCCGGACGCCGTCTTTGCCGCCAACGACGTGATGGCCATCGGCTGCCTGTTTGCGCTCACCGAGGCCGGGATCCGTGTCCCGGAGGACATCGCGCTCGCCGGCTTCGATGACATACCGATCGCACGCTTTGTCACGCCGCCGCTGACGACCGTACGGGCCCAGACGACGGAACTCGGCCGCCAGGCGCTGGAAGAACTGGCGCGCGCCATCGAAGCGCCCGACACCGTGAGCTGCATGAAGCGCACGCTGGGAACGCAGCTCGTGGTACGTGCCTCCTGCGGAGGCGCTGCGCGGAGCGCCCGGCGCGGGACTGACTAGCCACCACCGAATTTCGAATTCACGGGACGAGCATCCAACTCACACGCTCCCAGATCCATTGATTCCAAGAAGCCGGTCACCAGGGAAGGAATTTTATGAAGAAGCGGTATCGCAACAGCAAGAAGAAACTGTACGGGTCGGTGTTTGCGACGGCACTGGCGTCGACAGCCTTCGTACCCTCGATCGTCTGGTCGCAGACGGCCGATGCCACTTTGCGCGGCAAGGCTGCGGCCAACAGCCAGGTCACCGCCAAGAACGTCGCCACGGGCGCCACGCGCCGCACGACAGCCAGTGCCGACGGCAGCTACGCCCTGGCGGGCCTGCCCTCGGGCACTTATCGCGTCGATGCTGGCCCAGGCACCGAACAGACGGTGACACTGTCGGTGGCCTCGACGGCCACCCTCGATCTGGTACCGGGTGGCGCTGAGGCGGGCCCGGCCGAGACGCTCGAGGAAGTGATCGTGCGCGCCACGCGCCTGGTCGAGGTCAAGACCTCGGAAATCGGCGCGACCGTGTCCCTCCACCAGATCGAGACGACCCCGCAGATCACGCGCAACTTCCTGGAATTCGCAGATACCGTTCCGGGCATGGTGTTCAGCGTCGACAAGCAGGGCAACACTTCGATCCAGAGTGGTGCGCAGGCCAACAGCTCGGTCAATGTGTTCATCGATGGCGTGGGCCAGAAGAACTACGTCAAGACGGGAGGCATTTCCGGCCAGTCCGGCCCCAACGGGAACGGCGATCCGGGCAACCCGTTCCCGCAGCTGGCCATCGGTGAGTACAAGGTCATCACCTCGAACTACAAGGCGGAATACGACCAGATCTCCAGCGCCGCGATCACGGCGCAGACCAAGTCGGGCACGAACACGCTCCACGGCGAGCTGTTCGGCGACTACAGCAACGAGTCCCTGCGTGCGGCCACGCCTTCCGAGGATGCTGCCGGGGGCAACAAGGTCAAGTCCGCCAATACCGAATACGGTATTGCCGTCGGCGGTCCGATCATCATGGACGCGATGCATTACTTCGTCACATGGGAGCACAAGGACTTCTCGCTGCCGACCACCGTCAATCCGGACGGCAGCCTGACCGGGATTCCGTTGGCGACCCTGCTCCCGGCCGGCGTGTTTTCGCAGTTCGGCCCGAGCACGTCCCCGTTCAAGGAAAACCTGTATTTCGGCAAAGTCGACTGGGAGCCGAGCGATCGTGACCGCATCGAGCTGAGCACCAAATTGCGGCGAGAAAGCGAAATCCAGGGCGGATCGGGCAACGTGGCGGTATCGGCCGGCTTCAACTACAAGAACGAAGACACTCGCGTCAACCTGCGCTGGCAGCACAGCGCGGATCGCTGGGTCAATGAGTTGATGGCCCTCTACGAACGGACCGTTGACCTCCCGTCACCATTGAACGGCAATCCCGGCATCACCTACACCTACTTCGGCGGCGGCACCAGCACTTTCCGCCAGGACATCATCACGATCAACGGCGCGGATCCGCGCCAGTACACCGACAAGCATCAGGACGGCTATGGCATCCAGGACGACCTGACCTTCAGCAACCTGCACTGGAACGGCGAGCACACGCTGAAGATGGGCGTCAAGTACAAGGGTCTGCAGCTCGTCGCGCGCGACGGGTCCGCTGCGGCCAAGTACTGGTACGCCGTCGACCCGGCCGGCACACAGGCGACTCCGTTCCAGGTCGTGTTTGGCAAGGCGAGCTTCGGCCTGCCGCTGACCGCTAAATCGGACAACAAGCAGTATGGCGTCTACTTCCAGGACGACTGGGCCGTCAACCAGCACCTGACCCTGAACCTCGGTGTCCGCTACGATTACGAGGTCACGCCGTCGTTTGAGAAATATAAGACGATCGCCAGGATCCTCACCGCGCTTGCGCAGCCGTATCCGGATCCGGGCGTCGCCGCCAATCCAGCCAATCAGTTGCCGCGGCCGACGCCGGGCGAGACCTACGCCGACGCCCTCGCGCTCGGTGGAATCAACATCAACGATTACATCAGCACCGGGAGCAACCGCAAGACACCCGCCGGCGAGATCGCGCCGAGGTTCGGCTTCTCGTACGACGTCAATGCCGATGAGAAGCATGTGGTGTTCGGCGGCATCGGCCGGGCCTATGACCGCAATCTGTTCGACAAGCTGCAGCTCGAGACTTCGAAGAATGCCCTGTCGGAGCCGACCATCAACTTCACGGGTGGCAAATACAGCTTCAACAGCTGCGTCGTGCCTGGCGGGCCGACCGCGCTGCCGCCTGGCGACGCGAACGGGACGACCTGCCTGGACTGGCTTCCCATCTACCTGGACGCGGCTAGTCTGACGAACCTGGGTGCCCCCGGCGGCGAAGCGAACATGTTCCCGAACAATCTGAAGGTGCCTTATTCAGATCAGTTCAGCATCGGCATGCGCAACAAGCTCGGCGACTGGAACACCAGCATCACGCTCTCGCAGATCAACAGCTTCGAAGGGCTGCTGGGCGTACTGGGCAACCGCTACGCCGATGGCAGCTTCGCCGCGCGCGGCTGCGGCCTGGACTGGGGCGGCTCACCGGCGCAATGGTGCTCCGCCGGCCTGCCCGGCCTGCAGAGCAACCTCGTGCTGTGGGAGAACGGTCAGCGGACGCGCACGGGCGAATTGTTGGTGTCGGCCGAAAAGCCCTACACGCGTGAGTCGCATTGGGGCGCCACGTTTGCCTATACCTACACCAACGCGACGCAGAACCGCCTGGTCTCGGACGGGTATGGCTTCGACCTGCCGCACATCAGGGACTATCCGTTCACGCTCTCGAGCGTCGTGGCGAGGCAAAGGCTGGTGGCTACTGGCACCAGGGATGGCCCATGGGGCCTGGTGTTTGCCGGCAAGATGACGCTTTCGACGCCGATTCCGGTGACCAGAATAGCTGGTTGCAGCCAGTTCGGAGTGCCGAATGGCACTTCGTGCAATGCCTTCGGGACCAACGCCTTTCCGGTCGCTGGTGTCCCGGCGCAAACCTTCTTTGGCTACCAGAGTTTTGACATGCAGATCACCAAGAACTTCCAGTTGCCGGGTGACATGACGGGTTACGTGCGCCTGGATGTGCTCAACCTCTTCAATGCGCAGAACTTTGATTCTTCTGATAATTCGATCCCTTACAATTATCCAAACCCGCCGACGTACAACCCCACCGGATCGATCCTTGGAGTGACCAGGACGCTGAAAGCCACGGTGGGCTTCAGGTGGTGATCCGGTCCTGAGCACCGGGTAGTACACTTAGGCGTCAGCAATGGCGACACCACAAAGCCCGCCCTGCGGGCTTTGTTTTTTCATGTGGGACCTTAAGCTTGATCAGGAACATCGTCATCGTGGGCGGCGGTACGGCAGGCTGGATGGCCGCCTGCGCCCTTGCCAAGACCTTCGGCAGGACCTACGCGCTGCGCCTGGTCGAATCCGAGGAGATCGGCATCGTCGGCGTCGGCGAGGCGACGGTGCCGCACCTGTCCTACTTCAACAAGTCCCTCGAGATCGACGAGGCCGAGTTCATCCGTCAGACCCAGGGGACCTTCAAGCTCGGCATCCAGTTCAAGGACTGGGCGCATATCGGCGATACCTACATCCACGGCTTTGGCACCCTGGGGCACGACCTGGGCTCGGTGCCGTTCCACCATTTCTGGCTGCGCGCCCACCTGGCGGGCAGGGCGGCCGAACTGGGCGAGTATTCGCTCAATACGGTGGCGGCGCCGCGCGAGAAATTCATGGTCTCGGCGAGCGATGCGCCGAAGAACTCGCCGCTCGCCGAGATTGCCTACGCCTATCACTTCGATGCCGGGCTGTACGCGCGCTACCTGCGCCGCTACGCCGAGGCGCGCGGGGTCGTGCGCACCGAGGGCAAGATCCGCGAGACGCGCCTGCGCGCAGGCGACGGCTACGTCGAGTCGGTGGTGCTCGAGAGCGGCGAGGTCATCAGTGGCGACCTGTTCATCGACTGCTCCGGGTTTCGCGGCCTGCTGATCGAGGAGGCGCTGCATACCGGGTACGAGGACTGGACCCACTGGCTGCCCTGCGATCGGGCGCTGGCGGTGCCCTGCGAGAAGGTGGGCCCGCCGACCCCCTACACGCGCTCGACCGCGCGCACCGCCGGCTGGCAATGGCGCATCCCGCTGCAGCACCGCACCGGCAATGGCCACGTGTACTGCAGCAAGTTCATGAGCGAGGACGAGGCGGCCTCCATCCTGCTCAAGAACCTCGACGGGCGGGCCCTGGCCGAGCCCCGCCCACTGCGCTTTACGACCGGCAAACGCAGGAAGATCTGGAACAAGAACGTCGTGGCGGTCGGTCTTGCCGGCGGCTTCATGGAACCGCTGGAGTCGACCAGCATCTACCTGATCCAATCGGCGATCGGCAAGCTGGTGCTGCTGTTTCCGCGCGGCGAAATCAGCCAGGTCCTCGTCGACCGTTACAACGCGCAGTGCACTTTCGAGTGGGAGCGGATCCGGGATTTCCTGGTCATGCACTACCACGCGACCGAGCGCGACGACTCGCCCTTCTGGAATTATTGCCGGACGATGCCCATACCGGAATCGCTCACCGACACCATGCGCCTGTTCAAGGACAGCGGCCGCTTCTTCCGCAATGCCGAGGAAATGTTCGGGCAGGTGAGCTGGGTGGAGGTCATGATCGGGCAACACGTCATGCCGGCGGGCTATCACCCGATGGTTGACCAGATGAGCGACGCGGACCTCTACACCTTCATGGATCACGCCAAGATGATCGTGGCCAACTGCGTGGACGCGATGCCGATGCATCAGCAGTTCATCGACCGGCACTGCAAGGCCGCGGCGGTCTGAGGTGGTGCCACTGACCCGACGCCGCTTCCTGCAGGTGGCCGCGACCACGACAGCCGGCGTCCTGGCCGGTTGCGGTGGAGGCTCAGCTCCGGCGGCCCCGACCGGCAGCTATCCGCCCCCGCCCCCGTTGACGCCCGACGCGCTGCTCGCGGACACCCTGCATCGCACCTTCAATTATTTCTGGCAGACGACCGATGTGGCGCGCGGGCTGGCGCCCGATTACTGGCCCGACCCGGCGCCTGCCAGCATCGCGGCGATGGGCTTCGCGTTCAGTGCGGTGCCCATCGGCGTGGAGCACGGCTGGGTGCAGCGCGCCGCCGCCGCGCAGCGGGTGCGGGGCTGGCTGGAATTCCTGCGCGATGCGCCGCAGGGATCGGCGCCGACCGGCTACACGGGCTATCGGGGTTTCTTCTATCACTTTCTCGATATAGGCGGCGGCACGCGCTACCGCGATTCGGAACTCTCGACCATCGACACGGCGCTGCTCCTGATGGGGGCGCGATTCTGCGGGCAATATTTCGACGGCACGGACGCGAACGAGGCAGCGATCCGCACGATCTCGGACGGACTGTGCGAGCGCGTCGAGTGGAACTGGGCCCAGGCCAATGGGCCGGGCGTCTGCATGGGCTGGCGGCCGGAGAGCGGATTCCTGTCTGCGGACTGGGTGGGTTACAACGAGGCTATTCCGGTCTACCTGCTGGCCCTGGGCTCGCAGGCGCACGCCGTGGGACCGGATGCCTGGGCGGTGTGGACCTCCGGGTATGACGCGAGCTGGGGCAAGATCGAAGGCATCGAGCACCTCACCTTTGGCCCGCTATTCGGTCACCACTTCACGCAGTGCTGGCTTGACCTGCGCGGCGTCAGCGACGCTTACCTGCGCGCCCGCGGCATCGACTACTTCGAGAACACGCGGCGCGCGGCGCTCTCGCAGCGCGCCTACGCCACCGCAAATCCGCTGGGCTGGGCAGGCTACGGGGCGGATATCTGGGGACTGAGCGCCTGCGACGGCCCCTACACGGGCAAGCTTTCCTACCAGGGCGCGATGCGGCAGTTCCATACCTATGCCGGCCGCGGCGTATTCCTGAATCCGGACCAGAATCTGGATGACGGGACGATCACACCCAGCGCGGCCCTGGGGTGCCTCCCTTTCACACCCGAGCAGGCCACCGCCGCCGCCGCGGAGATGTATCGTCGCTATGGCGCGGTGATCTACAGCGACTATGGCTTCCTCGACAGCTTCAACCCCAGCTTCCAGTTCGACGTGCCGTTGCTGAGCGGCCGGCGAGTGGGCGAGCTGGGCTGGGTCGACTCGCGCTACTACGGCATCACCCAGGGGCCGCTCATCACGATGCTGGAGAACCAGCACAGCGGACTGCTCTGGCGCGTGATGCAGCGCGATCCGGTGCTGCGCCGAGGCCTCCAGCGCGCCGGGTTCAGCGGCGGATGGCTGGGCTGAAAGAGAAGCGGGCACGTCTGCTCGCGCCGCCGCTGGCGGCCCTGATGGTCAGCGGCTGTGGTGGCGCCCAGCACGGCGAAGTGCTGAAGTTCTGGGCCTTTGGCGCCGAGGCCGACCAGGTGAGTGCGTTGCTGCCGGCTTTCGAGCGCGAACATCCGGGCCTGCACGTCGAGGTGCAGCGCCTCGCGCTCACCGCGGCGCACGAGAAGTTCCTCACGGCCGTGGCCGGCGACGCCACTCCCGATATGTGCCAGCTCGGCAACAGCTGGATCCCCGAACTCGTCGCCCTGCATGCGCTGGAACCGCTCCAGTCGCGCGTCGCCGCCTCGAAGATCGTCGATGTCGCGGATTTTTTCCCGCAGGTCTGGCAGGCGAACTCGCTCGACGGCTTGCCGTGGGGGGTGCCCTGGTATGTCGATACCCGATTGCTGTTCTACCGCAGCGATCTGCTGCGCCAGGCCGGATTCGCCGGTCCGGCGGACAACTGGGCCGGCTGGCTGCGCCAGCTCCAGGCGATCAAGCGGATGGTGGGCCCGCAGCGCTACGCGGTGCTGCTGCCGCTCAATGAATTCGAGCCGCTGCAGGTCCTGGCGCTTCAGCAGCCGGAGGCCATGCTGCGCGATGGCGATCGCTACGGCAATTTCCGCAGCGCTTCCTTCCGCCGCGCGCTGGGCTTCTACCACGAGCTGTTCGCGCAGTCGCTCGCGCCGCAGGCGACCAACACCCAGATCTCGAACGTGTGGGACGAGCTCGGCAAGGGCTATTTCTCCTTCTATATCTCCGGGCCCTGGAACATCGGCGAATTCAAGCGCCGCCTGCCGCCCGCACAGCAGGGCAGCTGGATGACCGCTCCGATGCCCGGGCCGGACGGGCCCGGTGTCTCCAGCGCCGGCGGTTCGAGCCTGGTGATCTTTCGCCGCTCCCAGCACAAGGCCAGCGCCTGGGCACTGATCGAGTACCTCTCGCGCCCCGAAGTGCAACGCCGCTTCTACGAACTCACGGGCGATCTGCCGCCGCGGCGCAGCAGCTGGGAATCCGGCACAATCGCCACCGATCCCTACACGCGCGCCTTCCGCATCCAGCTCGAAAGGCTCCGTGTCTTCCAGCAGCTGCCTGAATGGGAGCAGATCATGCAGGGCATGCGCGTGATGGCCGAGCGCGTGGTGCGCGGCGGGCAGAGCGAAGATACTGCCGTCACCGGTTTCGATGCCGAGGTGGATGCGATGCTCGCCAAGCGGCGCTGGCTGCTCGATCGGCAGGAAAAAAGATGAACCGCACACGCGCCGGCTGGTGGTTCTCGCTCCCGGCCCTGCTGCTGATCGGCGTCTTTTTCCTGCTGCCGGTCGTGGCGGCCCTGCTGCTGAGTTTCACCGATTTCGATCTGTACGCGCTGGCGGACCCGGCCAACCTGCGCTACATCGGGCTCGACAACTACCGCACGCTGCTGGTGACGCCGCTGTTCTGGCAGGCGCTCGGCAACACCGCCTTTTTCGTGTTACTGGGTGTGCCCCTATCGCTCCTGGCATCGCTGGGCGCCGCGCTGCTGGTCGATTCGCGTTTGGCCCGCTTCCGGCCGCTGTTCCGCACGGCGCTGTTCGCCCCGGTCGTCACGACGCTGGTGGCCGTGGCGCTGATCTGGCGTTATCTGCTGCACACGCGCTACGGATTGATCAATTACCTGCTCACGCACCTCGGATTCCCGGCCATCGACTGGCTGGGCGATCCGCACTGGTCGATGCCCTCCATCGTGCTGCTCGCGGTGTGGAAGAATTTTGGCTACAACATGATCATCCTGATCGCCGCGCTCCAGGCCATCCCCGAGGATCTGCACGATGCCGCGCGTCTCGAAGGCGCCGGTGCCTGGGCGCGATTGCGCCACATCACGCTGCCGCTCCTCGCCCCGACCCTGGCACTGGTCGGCATCCTCACCGTCAGCGGCTATTTCCAGCTATTCGCCGAGCCGTATGTGATGACCCAGGGTGGGCCGCTGCAAAGCACGCTCAGCGTGCTGTACTTCATGTTCGATCAGGGTTTCACCTGGTGGAAACTGGGCTTCGCCTCCAGCGTGGCCTTCGTCCTGTTCGCGCTGATCCTGCTGGTCACCGCTTTGCAGATGCGCCTCACCCGGCGTCTGGGGGAGACATGAACCCGCGCGCGCAGACCTGGCTGGTCAACGCCGCCCTGTGGCTGGTCGCGGTGCTGACCGTGTTCCCGCTGGCGTGGATGGTCTCCGTTTCCCTCATTCCCACCGGCGCCTCCTCGACCTAGCCGCCGCCGATAGTGCCGAGCTCGGTCACGCTCGATCACTACCGCGATCTGTTCGCGGCCCAGCACATGGGCCGCTATTTTCTGAACAGCGTGATCGTGGCCACCAGCGCCACGCTGCTGGCGCTGGTGTTCAACGGCATGGCCGGCTACGCCTTCGCCAAGCTCCGCTTCCGTGGCCGCGAGTCCGTCTACCGCCTGCTGCTGGCCGGCCTGCTGGTGCCGGGCCAGGTGACGATGATCCCGCTGTTCGGGCTGCTCAAGTTCCTGGGCCTCGTCAACAGCTACGCCGGCGCGATCGTGCCCGGGATCGCCAGCATCTTCGGTATCTTCCTGGTGCGCCAGTACGCGCTGTCGATACCCGATGAACTGCTGGACGCGGCGCGCATCGACGGCGCCAGCGAATGGCGCATCTTCCGCTCGGTGGTGATACCGGTGCTCACGCCGATCCTGGTCACGCTGGGCATCTTCGTATTCCTGGGCACCTGGAATGATTTCATGTGGCCGCTGATCGTGCTCAGCGACCGTGACATGCAGACCCTGCCGGTGGCGCTGGCCGGACTGTCGCGCGAACACGTGCAGGACAACGAGATGATGATGGCAGGCGCCGTCATCACGGTGCTGCCGGTGCTCGCGCTGTTCCTGGCTCTGCAGCGCTTTTATCTCCGGGGCATCACGCTCGGGAGCGTCAAGGGATGATACGGAGCGCCCAGGGGGCTTAGTGCATGGCGACCGAGATTGCGCAGTGGCGGGACATCGATCAGCGGGGATTTGAATCC
>DASWFL010000047.1:0-1598 GCA_036394255.1 Steroidobacteraceae bacterium | reverse complement strand
AGTACCGCCGCTCCCAGCTCGAACGAGTAGCGCACCGAATCAGGAACGGCGGCCAGGCCCGACGCCGTCGTGGCATGGTTGCTCACCCCCATGCGCGTCAGCACCCAGGGCAGGCTGCTCGCCACCACGGAACCGACGCCGATGAAGAAACTCTGCATGGAATAGCCCGTGGGTCGCTGCGCCGGTCCCAGCTGGTCCCCGACGAAGGCACGGAAGGGCTCCATCGACACGTTGATCGAGGCATCGAGGATCCACAGCAATCCCGCGGCGATCCACAGCGCGCCGGAAAGCGGCATGGCAATCAGGGCCGCTGAGGCCAGCAGTGCGCCGACCAGGAAATACGGGCGGCGGCGGCCCAGGCGCGTCCAGGTGCGATCGGAGCAGTAGCCGATGATCGGCTGCACCAGCAGGCCCGTGAGCGGCGCGGCGATCCACAGCGACGGGATCGCATCGACGCTGGCGCCCAGGGTCTGGAAAATGCGGCTGACCTGGGCGTTCTGCAGGGCAAAACCGAACTGCAGCCCCAGGAATCCGAAGCACATGTTCCAGATCTGCCAGAAGCTGAGCACTGGCCGCACGGTTATTGCGGCGCCACCGTGCGTGGGCCCAGATCCGCTCGCCATGATTTGCCCCCTCGTTTTCGCGGGCCATCCTAACCCGCCTATATCCGGGAATCGATCCCCAGCAAAATCGCCAGCGCCCGATCGACGCGCCGCAACGAATCTGCCGTCAACCGTCCAATCACGAGCCTGATTCTCCGGCGCGGCACGGATTGCGCCTGATCGATCATGACCTGCGAGCCGCTCAGCGGCGCACTGCCTTCTGCTGCCGTGATGAGGACTCGGAAGAACGGCGCGGTCCGCGCATCGCGCGTGACCGGCAGGATCGTGACGCTTGAGTGAGCATCAAACTGATTGCGCTGCATGACCAGCGCGATCTGCACCCTGCCCGGCTCGCCCAGAGCCACGAGGTCACCGCGGCTCCATTCAATTCGTCGGCGGCGGCCAGTGCCGGTCGCGCGAACCGTGATGCACTGGTGGCGACACTCAGCGGCAAACTCCGCGCGCCGCGTGTCCGGCAGCCACAGTTGGACCGGGCGCAGCCCCGCCTCGCACAGGCCCTCGCGGTGGCGACGGACCCGGGCGGTGAGCCCTGTCGCTGCATCCTTTTTTCTGATTGCCACCCGTTACATGTAACGCGTTACATGTAACGCCTGGTACCAAAATATAGTGCGCAAACACAGGGATTGAACGGTGCCGGCCCGCGGTACTTTGGCCGCTCTCGCCCGGCCGATTGCCGGCCGATTGCCGGCCGATTGCGAGCCGGTTGCCCGCCGATTACCGATCCGCAACCCGCTCTGGCGGCGCGCGCCCATGCGACTCGTTCAGGGCGCGCAGCTCCCCGGCAACAGCGCTGGTCAGAGCGCCGGGGGCGACGCGCCAGTGCCAGTTGCCGCCGACTGTACCGGGCACATTGAAGCGCGCCTCGCTGCCCAGCCCCAGTACATCCTGCAGCGGCACGACCGCCAGGACAGCGACCGAGGCCAGCACTGCCCGCAGCATCGCCGGCGGGACCTCGTTCCTGCGGACCCCCAGGCG
>DASWFL010000046.1:0-2110 GCA_036394255.1 Steroidobacteraceae bacterium | reverse complement strand
AGCAACCGGCCGCTGTCGTCGACCTCGGTGAAGATCCGCGCGCCGTCCGGCCGCACCACCACCGTGACGGTGTTGTTGCCGCGACGTTCCACGTTGACCTCGCGCGCGTTGAAGCGGAAGCGATCGGCCTCGTCGTGACGGATAATGTCATGTCCGCCCTCGCGAATGATCGTTCGGTTCTGCTCCACGATGACGGTCTGGTTACCCACTTGGGTCTGCTGCCGTTCGTTGCGCAATTGATCAAGGCGCTGCGGCAAGCTCCGCGGATCGACCGGCGCATTGGCAACAACCGGCGCCGGTACTCCAGGGCGCTGCTGCAGGAGCGGGGCTCCCGGCGCCGCAACCGCACCAGGAATTCCAGGCTGTGGTGCGACCGGGGCCGCTACTGCGGGCCGCGGAGGCTGTCCCGGCAGTGTCTGGGCGGCTGCCGGAGGCGGCGGAACGGCGCCCTGCTGGACAGCCGGTGCTCCAGGCCGCAGCGGTTGCCCTGGCGGGGTCTGCGCGGCTGCCGGCGGCGGCGGAACGGCGCCCTGCTGGACAGCCGGTGCTCCAGGCCGCAGCGGTTGCCCTGGCGGGGTCTGCGCGGTTACGGGCGGTGCCACATGAGGCGGCTGGCCCGGAGGGGTCTGCGCCTGCGCGGGTGGCAGGTGAGGCGCTTGACCAGGCGGCGTTTGCGCCGCGGCGGGCGGCGGCGCGCCCGGGTGCGGCGGTTGTTGCGGAGCGGGCTGTGCCGTGGTGGGCGCTGGTCGGCCGGGAGGTGCGTTCGCGGCAGGTGGATGTTGCTGGCCAGGCGCTCCGGGCTGCGGCGCGCCTTGAGCTGGGCGCTGGCCGGGGGGCCGCTTGTCGTCTGCCTGGGGCGGGGCGCCTTGCGCGACGCGCATTCCGTCGTTGATGGACTGCGAAAGCGTCGCTTGCGGGCTCGCGGCGATCAAAAGCATTGCGGTACAAAGCAGAAGGGAATTACGTGTCATTGGGTTCCTCGCCTGTGGGTGATCGCACCGCGGTTCGTAACGAACCGCGCAGGTCGATGCAGATTGATGATTCGGCGCCCCCACGCGACTTGATGCGCCAGCTGGTCAGACTGGAAACGACCACAACACGCCAAAACTGCGGCGAAATCCCCGATGACGGTACCTATGTACGTCTCACGGACGATTTGTCCCAGACGTACCAATCTTTTCCACGAGGGCGCGCTATTCCATGGTCAGGTCTAGGCAATCCTCTAAGAGGGGCGCGGGCCGCATTCTCCCATTCCTTGCTTGCGGGAATTAGGTGAAGAACGACGGCGTCAATTTCATCGAAATGCGCCTCAGGTCCTTCGTTCGACCAGCAGCTTCTTGATCTCCGCGATGGCCTTAGCTGGGTTGAGCCCTTTCGGGCAGGCCTTGGCGCAATTCATAATGGTGTGGCAGCGATAGAGGCGGAACGGGTCTTCTAGATCGTCAAGTCGGTCGCCGGTCGACTCGTCGCGGCTGTCGATGATCCAGCGGTACGATTGTAAAAGCGCGGCGGGGCCGAGATAACGGTCGCTGTTCCACCAATAGCTCGGGCATGAGGTCGAGCAGCATGCACACAAGATGCACTCATAAAGCCCGTCGAGCTTCACGCGGTCCTCGTGGCTCTGCTTCCATTCCTTTTCAGGCGTGACCGATTCAGTCTGTAACCATGGCTTGATCGACGCCTGCTGAGCATAGAACTCGGTCAGGTCCGGCACCAGGTCCTTGACCACCGGCATGTGCGGCAAGGGATAAATCTTCACCACGCCCTTGATGTCTTTCATGTCCTTGGTGCAGGCGAGCGTGTTGGTGCCGTCGATGTTCATCGCGCAGGACCCGCACACGCCTTCCCGGCAGGAGCGCCGGAAAGTCAGGGTCGGATCGATCTTGTTCTTGATCCAGATCAATCCGTCGAGAACCATCGGGCCGCAGTCATCGAGATCGACCTGATAGATGTCGAGCCGCGGATTCCTGCCGTCATCGGGGTTCCAACGGTAGACTTGGTATTCGCGCAATTCGCCCGCGCGCAGCGGCGCCGGCCAAGCCGTGCCCTGGGTGACCTTGGAGTTTTTCGGAAGCGTGAATTCGACCATTCCCTGTCCTCGCAGTGCAAC
>DASWFL010000045.1:0-3190 GCA_036394255.1 Steroidobacteraceae bacterium | reverse complement strand
GTCCTCCGGCTGTGCCATCGCGACCTGCGCCGCGTAGATCCGTGCATACAGGCCGCCCGCCAGCATCAGCTGTTCATGAGAGCCTCGTTCGACTATGCGTCCTCCATCCAACACGACGACGAGATCCGCCTGCGGGAAGGCCGCCAGCCGGTGCGAGCACAGGACGATGGTGGCCTGTCGCGCGGCCGGCGCCCCGCGGCCGAACTCCGCGCGCAGGCTGGCAATGATCTGAGCCTCCGTCGCGACGTCGACCGCCGAGAACGGATCGTCCAGCACCAGCAGCCGAGGTCCCGCCGCCGCCGCGCGTGCCAGTGCGACGCGCTGCCGCTGACCGCCGGAAATGCGAATGCCGCGCTCGCCGATCTCGGCATCGACGCCGTGCTCGAAGCCCGAAACGTCCTTCGCAAGCGCGGCGATTTCCAGGGCGCTCATCGTGGCGAGGTCGGCCTGCTCACGTCCCATGGTGATGTTCTCGCGCACCGTACCCGAGAACAGGAAGGGCTCCTGCGGCAGGTAACCGATGTCACCGCGATGTCGTGCGGGCGTGTCGCCGTCCAGGGAAACGGTACCGCCGGCGAGCGGGTACAGGCCCAGCAGAGCCTTCGCCAGCGCACTCTTGCCCGAGCCGACCGGCCCGGTCACTGCTACGAACGCGCCTGCCGAAATCTCGAGCGAGACCTGGTTCAGCGCCGTGACGGCGGCGTCGGCGTTGCCGTGAGAGAAGCTCACGTTGTGCAGGGATACGGCGAGCCCGCGTTCAACTCGTGACGCCGGCTCGGTGAGAGTCGAGCGCGGAGTCGTTCCGGCCAGGTAGCCGGCGCGAAACGAAGCGAACCGATGCTCGCCGCGAGCAGGCAGGGCCGCAGCGAGCAAGGGGGCGAGCCGCGCGTAGGCTGCGCCGCCTGCTTGCACCGAGTTCACGAGCTGCGGCACCCGAAATCCGCGCCCGGTGAAGCGCAGAAAAAGGTCCAGATAGGTCACGAACGCCCCCAGCGTCCACGCGCCTGCGATGACTTTTTCGCCGCCTTGCCACAACACCAGCACGATGCCGGCCGCCATCAGCGTGGTGTAGACCGCGGGCAGGCCGGCGCGGGGCCGCGCCACCGCGAGATTGGTGTGCGCCTGTGCATCTGCGAGCCGCTCGATCCGCGTCTGTGCGGCCTGCTTCATCCCCAGTAGCCTCGCGACGCGGATGCCGGACAGTTGCTCCTGCAGTCCCGCGGTCAACGCGCCGTTGGCTTGTCGAGCCGCCGTCGTACGTTGGTGAATAAAGCGTCCGGCGGCCCAGGCCAGCACCATCGCGAAGGGCACGGGAATCAGCGCCTGCAGGGTCAACGACCAGTCCAGCACCAGCATGGCGACGAAGAACGACATCAAGAACAGGAGCGTGTCCCAGGTCTCGACGATCACCTCGCGGATGCCGATGCCCAGCACCTCGACGTCACCGATGACGCGCGCCATGGTGTCGCCAACAGGCGTGGCAGTCAGCTTTGCCATCGGCCAGGCGAGCACCCCGCGCAGCGCATCCGCGCGCAGATTGGCGCGGATGCGCGCGTTGGCCGTCATCAACCACCAGCGCTTGCCCAGTCGAGGCAGTTCTGTGGCGAGGGTTGCCGCGGCGAACAACGCGACGGCCTGCAGCAGCGTCGCGCGCGTCGCCTGGCCATGCGCGAAGTGCGTCGCGGCGTCGATCGCGCGCCCGAGGCACACGGCGGGCAGGACCACGGCTGTGTTCATGACGACGCCTGCCAGGGAGCCGAGGACAAGCTGCCCGGCGGTCTGCCGGTAGTAGGGACGCAGTGTCCAGAGGTAGTGCGCCATGTCAGTCGCCTGCGTGCATGCAATCCCTAACCGTTCACGGCTCTCGTTTGGGCATGGGCCGCACCAGCCCCCGATACACAACGAACTGCGCATCGTCCTTGTATTGCAGCTTCTGTCCGTCGCGCAGGACTTGGTAGCAGATCGGTTCGTCCTTGCTGATTTCCGGCTGCAGCAGGCATAGCTGATTGCCTTTGACGGACCAGCGCGCAGACCGCTGGCGGCCGTTCTCTAACCGTTCGACGCGCCCGTCCGCGAAATACTTGTGCCCCCAATGGTGTTCATCAGTCACGTACTTGCCGCTGATGGCGGCACGGATCTGCGGGCCAGTCAGCGGCACCTCCTTGGCAGTCGCGGCAAGTGCGCAGAACACGGCTCCGGCGGCGGTGAGGCGCGCGAGGTGCCGGGTGGGGCTGCTTGGGAGGCGCTGCGGCACCGAGCTGAAGGTTTTCTTCGTCATTTCGCAGCCTTCTGCGCGTCCAATGCCTTCTTTACCGCCAGGGCCAGATCCACGGCTTTGCCCTTGCCCCAGTAATGCAGAAAGACGTAGCGCGGTTCCTCGTGGGTCATGTGCTGGTGGATTGCCACGATGTTGATGCTCTGGCCACGCATGGTCTTCAGGACCGTCTGCAGTTCGTTTTCATGCATGGCGAAGTCGCCATCAACCACCGCATGCTCATCGTCGCCGGCAAAGGCCGCCCAGGTATTGATGCCCATTTCATTGCCGACGGTGGTTCCATGCATCTTGGCTGTGCGGCCAAGGGTTACTTTCACCATGCCATCCTTGACCTGCGCCTTGCTGCCCAGAATCTCCTCGATGGGTGCAGCAGTCACATGGCTTGGCGATGCGATGTCACCCGCGAAGCTGCTGGCCGGCGTGCCTTGGGCGGCGCGCACCTGCGCGATGCGGTCGTACACCGCCTTCACGCCTGTGGCGAGCTTGCGTGCATCCCCCATGCCGCCGATGTGCATGAAGAAGACCTTGGGTTGGTCGAAGAAGAAGTGGTTGTGCAGCGCAGTCACTTCCAGGCCGTTGTCCAGCGCGGCGCTCATCGCCGGGTTGACTTCATCCTCGAACAGCACCGTATCGCCCATCATCATGGTGGACGAGCCCATTGGCGTGAACGCGGCCCAGGAGGTGAGCCCCATGAACGGTGGCATGGTCCAGCGATCGACATTGATCTTCACGTCGTCGCGTGGCTTGCTGACCTTGAAGACGTTTTCCGCCCGGTTGTAGCTGCCCTTGAGGCCGGTGGCCGTTTCGATGGCAGCCGTGTCGATGGCCTGGGCCATGGCCGGGGCGCCTGTAGTAAGCAGGCCCGCGGCCAGGGCCAGTGTGGAGAGGGTTAGACGCAGCATGGTGTTTCCTTGG
>DASWFL010000044.1:0-2581 GCA_036394255.1 Steroidobacteraceae bacterium | reverse complement strand
ATTTGCCGATCGGGCGGCCTTTGAAGCCGCGCTGCGCGCGAAGATCGACGCCAGCGGCGCGCAGCTCGTGGTGCTGGCCGGATTCATGCGCATCCTCTCGCCGCAATTCACCGTCCATTACGGCGGCGCGATCCTGAATATCCACCCCTCGCTCCTGCCCCGGTACCCGGGCCTGCACACACACGCACGCGTCCTCAGGGCCGGGGAGCGGGAGCATGGGGCCACGGTCCATTTCGTGACCAGCGAGCTCGATGCCGGGCCGATCGTGCTGCAGGCGCGCGTCCCGGTGCTGGCCGGCGACTCCGTGGAGAGCCTTTCAGCCCGTGTTCAGGAGCAGGAGCACATCATCTATCCGCAGGCGATCGGCTGGATCGCAGCCGGACGCCTGCGATGGGTCGGGAATACACTGCAACTGGACGGGCGGGCGCTGCCGCCCCCATCGCACCAGGACACATGAACCGCCTGAGCCTGTACCTTGCCGTACTGCTGGCCGGCATCGCCCCAGGCCTGGCGAGCGCCGATGATCCGGCGGCTGCCACCGCGCCAGCGGCTGCCACCGTGCCAGCGGCTAGCGCCGCACTGGCGGCGGGCGGGGGACTGCGCCCATACGAAGTCGTCTATGAATTCAACGCCTACGGATTCACGGCGGGCACCGTCGCCCTGACCCTGCGCCAGGAAACGCCCGAGGAATGGACCTACACTTCGAAGTCGCGGCCGCGCGGCCTGTTCCAGCTGGTCCATTCGGCCGCCCGGACCATCACCAGCCGCATGATCATCGACCCGCGCGGCGTCCGGCCCCTGTTGAGCACCGACACCGAAGATGGCGATCAAACGCCGGAATCTACCGTGCATTTTGACTGGGCGGCCAACCGCGCCACCGGCACAGTGGATGGCCAGGCGATCGACATGGAGTTGCGGCCGGGGGTGCAGGACGACCTGTCGGCGCAGGTCGCGCTGATCAGGGCCCTGAACAATGGGCAGGCGCCCACGAGCTTCCTGGTCTTCGACAAGGGCGGCATCCGCGACTACAGCTACAAGCCGGTCGGGGAGGAGACGCTGCACACGCCACTCGGAGACCTTGCCACCGTCATCTATTTCAGCCAGCGTGCCAAGGCACCACGCAGCACCCGCTACTGGTGCGCGCCGGCCCTGGGCTATATCCCCGTGCGGGTCGAGCAGCGGCGACTGGACAAGGTGGAGTGGACCATGAACCTGCGCAACCTGCGTCGCGACGCACCGCCCACCGCGCCCGCTACGCTCGCTACGCCCACTGCGCCCACCGCGCCCACCGCGCCGGCGGCGCCCTAGGCTGCCCTCAGGCCTTGGGCAGCGTGACGCCCTGCTGTCCCATGTACTTGCCGCCGCGGTCGCGGTAGGAAATCTCGCAGACCTCGTCCGACTCGAAAAACAGCATCTGCGCCACGCCCTCGTTGGCGTAGATCTTGGCCGGGAGCGGCGTGGTATTGGAAAACTCCAGCGTCACGTGCCCTTCCCACTCCGGCTCGAGCGGCGTGACGTTGACGATGATGCCGCAGCGGGCATAGGTCGACTTGCCCAGGCAGATCGTCAGCACGTTGCGCGGTATGCGGAAGAATTCGATCGTGCGCGCCAGCGCGAAGGAATTGGGCGGAATGATGCACACATCGGCTGTCACGTCGACGAAGCTCTTGGCATCGAACTGTTTGGGATCGACGATGGTCGAGTTGATGTTGGTGAAGACCTTGAACTCGCGGGCGCAACGCACGTCGTAGCCGTAGCTCGACGTGCCGTAGGAGATGATCTTCTGTCCGCCCACCGTGCGCACCTGTCCGGCGGCGAAGGGCTCGATCATGCCGGCGGTGGTGGCCATGCGGCGGATCCAGGTGTCCGACTTGATGCTCATGGCGGGCTCAGCTCTCCTCGACGACGATTTCCGGAAACGCGCCGCGACGATCGCGCCCGCGCCGCGCCAGGGCGCCGGCGGTATGGCGCGCCATCTCGACATAGGCGGCCGCGCGCGGCGTGCCCGGCGCGCTCACCACGGTGGGCGCACCACTGTCGGCCTCCTCGCGCACCCTCGAGTCCAGCGGCAACTCTCCGAGCAGCTGCACGCCGTGCTCAGCCGCCATGCGGGCGCCGCCGCCGGCGCCAAAAATGTGCTCCTGGTGTCCGCATTGCGGGCACACATACAGGCTCATGTTTTCCACGATGCCGAGCACGGGTATGGCCACTTTCTCGAACATGGCGAGGCCCTTGCGGGCGTCGGCGAGCGCAATGTCCTGCGGCGTCGTGACGATCACCGCCCCCGCGACCGGCACGCGCTGGGCGAGGGTCAGCTGGATGTCGCCCGTGCCGGGCGGCATGTCCACGACCAGGTAATCGAGTTCGCCCCAGGACGTATCGGCCAGCAACTGGCTGAGGGCCTGGGTCACCATCGGGCCGCGCCAGACCACCGCCTGCGCGGCATCGACCAGAAAGCCGATGGACATCGCCTTGATGCCGTGCGCGACGAGCGGTTCCAGATGCTTGCCGTCGGGTGCGGTAGGCCGCTGGCCGCTCAGACCCAGCATCAGCGGCTGGCTCGGCCCATAGATGTCCGCGT
>DASWFL010000043.1:0-15527 GCA_036394255.1 Steroidobacteraceae bacterium | reverse complement strand
CGCGTCATGCGGATCAAACTGGTACACGTCCTCGAGCGATATGACTCGCGTGCGTCCAGGGGGCTCCGAAGGCAGCGTGCTCTGGCGATTGTCGAAGTAAAGCGTCGGCCACGGCGCCAGGATCGCGTCATTCCCAGCGATTGCCGCCGCGTGCGCGCCACTCGTGCCGTGCCATGACATGACGACCGCATCGCTCGCGAGCCCTGGTCGCAGGATCTCGTCCCAGCCGACGAGCCGGCGGCCATGCGCCGCCAGAAACCGGCCGATTTGGGCGGTGAAATAACCCTGCAGGGCCTCGGGATCACTGATCCCAAGGAGCTTCGCCCGCGCCTGCACGAGTGCCGACGCTCGCCATTGATCCTTGACCGCTTCATCGCCGCCGACGTGAAGATAGCGGCCGGGAAACAGTTCGATGACTTCCCGGAGCACATTCTCAATGAAGGCAAAGGTGCGGGGCTCGAGATTGTAGAGATAGGTGTGCACACCCCATCTGGCCGACACCGGCGGCGGTGGGCCATCGGTTGAGCCGAGCTCCGGGTACGCCGCGATGGCGGCCTGGGCGTGGCCGGGCATGTCGATCTCCGGCACGATCGTCACGTGGCGGAACGCGGCATAGGCGACGAGGTCGCGAATCTCGCGCTGGGTGTAGTAGCCGCCGTAAGGCGCCTCGGCGGGCGCGGCATTCGAAGCCGGACCGAGCGTCGGCGGACGGCGCCAGGCACCGATCGAGGTGAGCAGCGGGTAGCGGCGAATCTCGATGCGCCAGCCCTGATCGTCGGTCAGGTGCCATTGCAGGACGTTGAGCTTGTGCCAGGCCATCCAGTCGATCATCGAGCGGATGTACGCCGGGGACTGCATATGCCGGGCCGAATCGAGCATCAGGCCGCGCCACGAAAACACGGGCGCGTCCCGGATCAGCTGCGCCGGCACCTCACCCGCGCCCTGCCCCGTCGGCAGCAGTTCCCAGAGAGTGATTGCCCCATAAAAGAGGCCGGCGCCCGTGGTCGCGGAGACGGTGATGTGACGTGGCGTGATCGCGAGCTCGTAGGCCTCGGGCGCCATGCCGGCTCGGCGCTGAAAGCTGATCGCTCCGTTGGCCGGAGCCGTGCGACTCAGGCCGGGGGCGAAGCCGCGGGTGCGCGACACCAGTCGGGCGAAGTACTGCGCCGCACGTGCGGCATCCCGGTCACCTGCTGTGACGCGCAGCGGCGTCCGCGGGTCTATCCGAAATGCGCCTTCCGCGGGAATGATTTCGGCCGGCAGAGGGATGACCGCGCATTGCACCGCTGGCACGGGGCTCGCCAGGCCTGAGCCAGGAAGCGTGGCCCAGATCGCCACGCTGGCCAACGTCGCCAACCGACAACGCCTGCCAATCAAGCCTCGTCGTACAGTGAACACGATTGCAATCACACCCGCTGCCCGTGGCCGGCGGGGGTACCGGCCACGGGCTTAGCTTGACACGCCAGGGCGCGCGACGCCTCCTCAGTACTTGACGCGCAGGTTCAGGTAGTACTGACGGCCGTTCTTGTAGAACGCGCGCGGCTGATCCGTGTTGAGGGCGTAGTACTTCAGGGTGGCATCGCCCAGGTTCTGGCCGTCCAGTGTGACTGAGAAGTGATCGTTGATGGTGTATCCAAAGGAGGCCGCCAGCGATCCGATCGCATCCTGCGAGAAGGCCGTATTACGGTCCAGTCCGCTGAAGAACGCCGAACGGTAGGTGTACGCGACGCGGGCGCTGAAGTGCGTGTCCTCGTAGTACCCACTGACGTTGTAGGTGTTCTTCGACGTCCCGACGAGACGGTCATCGCCATTGTTCACTTGGGAGGTCTGGCGTCCGTCCGTATAGGTGAAGTTTCCGGCGACACCGAAATGATCACCAATCGCCTGCTGGTAGGCCAGCTCTACTCCCTGCGCGATACCGGAGGCGTTGACCGGCACCGTGAGCAGGTACGGCACCTGCGTCCCGCCGGGCGGGAACGTCGGGCCAAAGGTCAGATAGCTCAGGGTCTGGCTGCCGAAGCCCACAAAGTTCTGCAGGTCCATGTAGAACAGGCCGGCCGACAGGAGCGAGCGCTTGGCGAAGTACCACTCGAAGCTCGCGTCGTAGTTGACCGAGCGGATCGGCTTCAGATCCGGGTTGCCGCCCGAGCCGCTGCCAACGCAGGGGACATTGCCCGGGCAGGTGATCGCAGCGGGCGGTGACAGGTTGGTGAAGCCGGCGAGCGCCGAGTAATCCGGACGGGTCATGGTCTCCGAGATCGCGAAGCGCGCGACCACGTCCGGGGTCATGTCGATCTTCAGGTTGGCGCTCGGCAGAATATCGCTGTAGCTGTGACTGACCGGAATGCCAATGTACGGCCCAAACAGCGAGGTCGTGATCGCCCCGGGGGTCGACGCATCGACCTGGGTGTAGGTCACGATGTCTTCGCGGGTATTGACGACCCGCACTCCCACGTTGCCGCTCCAGCCGGTACCCTTGAAGTCCGCCTGCAGGTAGGTCGCCAGATTCTTTTCGTGTACGCCGAAGAGGAACTGGTAATACGCGCGTTCCAGCGGATTACGCTGCGTTTGCCCTGAAGTGCACAGGGGGGCTGGAGACACCAGTGGCAGGTAACACGGCTTGTTGTAGGCCGCCAGTTGCGCCGGCGTCCAGTACCAGATTCCGGTCGGAATGGAAGCGCCAAAGGTATTGAAGTCCGACGGATAATGCGACCAGGTCGTTGGATAGCTCGCCGTGTCGGCCCCACCACCAGCCCAGAACGTCGGTCCCTGCGCGATCGCATGGTCCGAAGTGCGATCGTGCTTCTCATAGCGGACGCCGAACTTGAGGTCCGTCCAGTTGTCGCTTTGCATGTTGAAGGTGCCGTCGATCTTGCCCCAGTTTTCCTTGTCGACAACATCGATATTCTGGGCGCCAAAGATCCAGCCGAAGTCCACCGGCACGCCACCCGGGAAGGGCGTGGTGTTGTTGGTCGTTCCGAGGTTGAAGTCCGGCGCCCCACCGATGCCGTGCAGGTTCCAGCCCGCACCGTTGCTGGCTCCCGGAAGGGTCTCGGATACGTTCTGAGTCGGGGTCTTGCCGTGGCCCTCCGAGGTGCCGATCTGCGTGCCCACCGTCAGGCGGTCGCTGACCCGGAAACTTCCGTCGAGGTTGAAGTAGTTCGAACTTGCGCTCTCATCCGGCCGGGAAATCTGGTCGTATATGCCGTAAAACGTGCCCGGCGCCCCCGTGAAGTTGGCCTTGGTGAGAGTTCCGTTGGTGACCACGTAACCCGGGTCCGGCGACTGACCGGCGCCCTGATTGATGTAGTGCGAATTCCACAGCAGGTAGTTGCGGTTGTAGTTCGGGCCTTCCAGTTTCGAACTGAAGCCGGAAAGATCCAGGTCCACCGCATCGGAGGGCTTGAACTGAATGTCGATCAATCCACCCTTGCGCTTGCGCTCCTGCTCGAAAAACGCGGCGCCGATGAGCGCCGGGTACCAGACGTTCGTGAGGTCCGGATGCGCCGTGGCGACCGCGCTGCCCTGTGCGATCCGCTCATAGCCAAGCAGCTCCACGCCGTCGCGCCGCAGGTGGCGCGTCTCGGAGAAGCCTTGCAGCATCACGCCGAAAGTCGAGTCTTCGCTCTTCCAGTTGAACAACGCGGACAACTGCGGGTCCGTCTTCGACGCGAGGTCGGCGCGAACGGCGCCCAGCGACCCTTCGAGCGTCAGCGACTTGGTGAAATCCAGCGGCCGGCGCGTGATGATGTCGACTGAACCGGCGACTCCGCCTTCGACCAGCGAGGCCTCCGAGCTCTTGTGTACGACTACCCGGCTGACGAGTTCAGAGGGCAATAAGGTGTAGCTCACGCTCCGGCCCACGGTCGTGACCTGGTTTAGCACGAACCAGTCGCCCGAGGCGACATTGTGGCCATTGAGCAGGGTCTGGGTCAGGCTGGGGCCGGTACCGCGCATGCTGACGCGGTCGTTCTCATCGAACCCGCCTTCGCTGGCGCCGGCGGAGCTGATCGTCATGCCCGGCAGACGCTGGAGTGAGTCAGCGATGTTCTTGTCGGGCATCTTGCCGATGTCTTCCGCAGTGACGACTTCCACCTGCGAGGTCGAGGCGCGCTTCTGCACGAGCGACTGTTCGAGCGAACCCCGAATGCCCGTGATGACGACTTCTTCAAGCGTTGCCGCCGGGGCACTGGTTGTGGTCTGGCCCAGCACGAGCGCCGGTGGCGCGAGCATCGCCAGACCCAGAGCAGATTTGACCGCGAACGTGATCCGATTCATTGAGAAGTCCCCCATAGCTTTAAGATCAATGCGATTTCGAATGCGTGAGCACCAGGCGCCGCGGGCAACCCCTGATTCCCCCAATGTGCAACCCCAACGTGTGTGACTTGCGTACAACCGCGGGCTCACACCAGTTAGAGTCCAATATAATACCACTTCAGACGATTTTCAAGTGCAACGTATCTGTAACACTTGGGAGGGTAATTCTCGCTTTAAAACCAGAGAGCTAGAAGGAGTCCATCTTGCCGGGCTGTTGCCAAGTGGTCTTATTTTGGTATGCTCTGCTTGCTCGGCCCCACCACTTTCGATTGGCGCAATCCAAACATGTCACTAGCGAAGCTCGTCGGCCCACTGGATGAACGCAGCAATCTGCCGCTTTACCAGCAGTTGCAGCGGGCCCTGCGAAAAGCCATAGAAACGCGCGTTCTCGGGCCCGACGATGCCCTGCCCGCGGAACGCGATCTCGCGACAGATTTCGCCGTTTCGCGTATCACTGTGCGCACGGCACTGGATGGACTCGTATCTGAAGGGCTCCTCGTGCGCCGCCAGGGCAGCGGCAACTTCGTCTCGGCGCGCGTCGAGAAAAACTTCGCGATGCTGACTTCCTTCTCGGAAGACATGCGCGCCCGCGGCCGCACGCCGCGCAGTGTCTGGCTCAAGCGCGCGGCCGGCACGGTGACACCGGAAGAAGCGCTGACACTGCGCCTGAGCCCAGGCACGCCGGTGTATCGCTTTTACCGCATCCGCTACGCCGACGACGCGCCCATGGCGCTCGAGTATGCAACGGTCGCGGCCTCGGCCCTGCCCTCTCTGGAGTCCGTCGATACTTCGCTCTATGAAGCGCTCGAGCGCGCCGGTCATCGGCCCGTCCGTGCACTGCAGCGCTTGCGTGCGGTCCTGCTGACCGGCGATCAGGCCGAGCTGCTGAAGGCGAAGGCGGGCGATGCCGGGCTGCTGGTGGAGCGCCTCGGCTCACTTCCGGACGGCCGCGCGATCGAATTTTCCCAGTCCTATTACCGCGGCGATACCTACGACTTCGTCGCCGAACTGAGCGCCGCCACGTGAGCAGCCAGGACCGCGCCGGTGAGCTCCTGCCGGGCGGCCTCGAGTCGACCCACATGTTTCGCGAAGCCGCCAGCGCATCGGCGGCGGTACGGGCGCAATTGGCGCTTGACACCCGCGCCATGCACTCGATCGGCGAGCAGGTACGCAAGCTCGCGCCACGCATGGTGATGACCTGCGCGCGCGGCAGCTCCGATCATGCCGCCACCTACGCAAAATACCTGATCGAGACACGGGCCCGCGTCCCCACCGCATCGGCGGCGCTGTCGATCAGCTCGGTGTACGGCGTCCGCCAGGACCTGCGCGAGTGCCTGTACATCGCCATATCGCAGTCCGGTCGCAGCCCCGACCTGCTGGCCTCCGTCGCACTGGCCAAGGAGTCCGGTGCCACGGTCCTCGCCATCTGCAACAGCCCCGACGCGCCGCTCAATGCTGGCGCCGACCATGTGATCGAATTGCGCGCCGGACCAGAGCAGAGCATCGCGGCGACGAAGTCCTACCTCGCCACGCTCGCCGCCCTGGCTCGCTTCGTCGCAGCCTGGACGTGCGACACGAGTCTCGATGAAGACCTCGCACGACTGCCGGATCTCATGGACGAAGCGTGGCGGATGGATTGGACCAGCGCGGTGCCGATGCTGGCCAGTGTCGAACACCTCTATGTCGTCGCTCGCGGCATCGGCCTCGCGGCGGCGCAGGAGATCGCGCTCAAGTGCAAGGAGACCTGCGGTCTGCATGCCGAAGGCTTCAGCAGCGCCGAATTGCGCCACGGTCCCTACACGCTGCTGGGCCCGAATTTCCCGGCGCTGCTGCTCACGCAGGATGACGCGACGGGGCCCGGCGTGGTGGCGCTGGCCACCGAGCTGGCAAAGAGCGGCGTTCGCGTTCTGCTCGCCGGTGCCGAGGCCAGGGGCGCGGTGCAGCTGCCTTCCCCCACCTGCCCCGCCACCCTCGCTCCGATCCTCCTGGTGCAGAGCGCCTACCGGTATATCGGCCAGCTTGCCTTCCGGCGCGGCTACAATCCCGACTTTCCGGCGCATTTGCGCAAGGTCACGGAGACTGTCTGATGCGCACTGCGCTGTCGAACGGGCGGATCCTGACCACCGACGGCATCGTGACCGACCAGGTGCTCCTGCTCGACGGGGCGCGCATCGAGGCGCTCGTGCCACGCAATGATCCACGCTGCCAGCAAGCGGCAGCGGACGATCTCGCCGGCCAATTGCTGGTCCCGGGCTTCATCGACATCCAGGTCAACGGCGGCGGCGGCGTGCTTTTCAACGACGCGCCCGATATCCATTCGATTCGCGCGATCGGGGATGCGCATCGCCAGTTCGGCACGACTGGATTCCTGCCCACCGTCATCAGTGACGACATGGAGACCATCGGGCAGGCCATCGCTGCGGTCCAGGCGGCAATTGACAGCGGTCTTCCGGGGGTCCTGGGGATACACGTCGAGGGCCCGTTCCTGAACCGGGCGCGTCGCGGCGTGCACGACGCCAGGCATTTGCGCACGCTCGACGCTACCCTGGTACCGCTCCTGTGCTCGCTGCGGGGCGGTCGATTGCTGCTGACATTGGCCCCCGAGATGACCACGCCCGACGTCATCGGCCAGCTGGTCGATGCGGGCGTCATCGTCGCGGCCGGGCACAGCAATGCGACCTACGCCGAGGTCGATGCCGCCATCGCGTGCGGGCTGCGTGGCTTCACGCACCTGTTCAACGCCATGTCCTCACTGACGCCGCGCGAACCGGGCGTCGTCGGTGCTGCGCTCTACAGCGAGAGCACCTGGTGCGGCATCATCGTCGACGGCCACCACGTCAATCCGGTGACGCTCAAGATCGCCCTGCGCTGCAAGCGCCACGATCGATTCGTGCTGGTCACGGATGCCATGCCGGTGGTCGGCACACCCAATGCGACGTTCCTGCTGCAGGGGCGCACCATCCATGTGCTCGACGGCGCCTGCCGCGACGACCACGGTACGCTCGCCGGCACGGCCCTCGACATGGCCGCGGCCGTCCGCAACGCCGTCACGATGCTCGGTCTGGACATCACCGAGGCCGTGCGCATGGCGAGCGAATATCCGGCACAATTCCTCGGGGTGGGCCACGAACTGGGCCGGATCGCTGCCGGCTACCGGGCGAACCTGGCACTGATGGACGACGCGCTGAGCGTGCGGCGGACCTGGATCGACGGGCTCAGCGGCGATTAGAATACGGCGCTGGAGGTTCCCATGAACACTCTGAGCGCGCGCATCACACTGCTGTTTGCACTGCTGTACACGATTCCGGGCGGCCCGGCCTTCGCGGCCATGACGTTGACCAGCAGCGACCTGCAACAGAACGCTCCCATCAACACCACGCACATCTATCCGCGTTGTGGCGGCCGCAACATTTCGCCGCAGCTCTCCTGGAGCGGCGCGCCTCAATCGGCGAGGAGCCTGGTGTTGACGATGATTGATGTGGACGTGAAGCCTTCGCAGTGGTCGCATTGGGTGGTGGTCGGCCTGCCAACTGGCGCCGGTTCGCTTGCGCAGGGCGCCAGGACCTTGCCCGGCAATGCCAAGGCCTTGATCAGCAATTTTGGCGATGCCGCCTATGCCGGTCCCTGCCCGCCCGCAGGCACCGGCGTGCATCACTACCAATTCACGATCTGGGCCCTGCCGACAGCCGAGCTGTCGTTGCCTCCGGACGAAAAGGCGATGGAGCTGACCGCAAAGCTGTCCCGTCTGGCCCTCGCGCACGCATCATTGACCGCACTGGTTCAGGCGCCCGCGGGACCTTAAGCAGCCTCCGGCTGACCATGACACGCAGGACTCTGAACGCCATCCTGGTGGCAGTGTTGTTCGGCCTGGTCGCGCCAGGAAGCGCATGGGCGGCTGTCCGGGTGCTCGTCGGCCCGACACCGATTCCGGATGGCGAAGCGCGCTCGGGCCGTGATATCACCGTGATCAATGACCGGCTGGCGTTTTCGATTGCCGTTGATACCGAAGTTCCGTTCGGCATCCCGCGAGGCGCGCTCATCGATGCGGCGCCGGTCAGCAACGGCAAGATCGGGCGAGATCGCCTCGTGTACGCTGATTTCATTCCGAACGACTGGTCCGCCTGGCCCAATACCTATCATCGCGTGGAGATTCTTGAGCAGACGCCAGAGCGCGTCGTGATCAGCGCCACCCGCGACTGGGGACAAGTCACCATCACCACCGTGTATACGCTGGCGGCGGACGCCGACGCCGTCGAGATCCAGACCACCATGCGCAATGAGGGCACCGAAGCGCTGACGGATCTTCTGTCCGGCATGACCTTGTGGCCCAAGGGTGGATTTTTCTTCGGTGTCCCGGGACTCGCTGGCCTGAAACGCGGACCGGCCGAGGGCGCGCTGAGCGATCGCGTAGTCGCCTATGATGAAGGCTGGAGCCTCGCGCTGCATGCGCCCTATTTTGACCATGTGGATTTCTATTCGAGGGACATGTACCAGCTGCACACGCTGGCCGCGGGCGATAGCCGAAGCTTCACCGCGTGGCTGCAGGTCAGCGCCAGCGCCGATCTGGGTCCGGTCATCCAGGCTGAATTGACTCGCGAGCAACTTCATTCCGGCACGGTCCAGGGCCTCGTCAAGGCCAGCAACGGCAAGCCGATCGACGAACCGGTCGTCGTGGTCGAAATGCAGGGCAAACCATACGCCTGGGTGCTGGGACACGGCGGGAAGTTTCAGCTGACGCTGCCCGCGGGCCGCTACGCCATCTATGCCACGGCCAGGAATTATTCACAGAGCCACACACTACCCGTCACGGTGATCGCGGGCAAAGACGCGCGCCGGGACTTGCGGGGTCTGGCACCGCCCGGCCGCCTGCGCCTGTCCGTCACCGATACCCGCAACGGCCGGCCACTGGATGCGCGCATTGCCATGACGGAAGGACGGGGCCCCGTCGTCGAGTTTCTGGGCCGCAAGACCTTCTTCACCGGACTGGACCAAAAAGGCGAGCTCGATGTGCCCTTGGCGCCGGGCAAGTATCGCTTCACGATTGCCTCCGGGGGCGGGTTCCTGGCATCGTTTCGCGAACTCTCATTCAAGATCGATTCGGCGCGCACGCAAACGAAATCGATACGGCTGAAACCACGATTCGATCCTCCCGCGCGTGGCTGGTACTCCGCCGACCTGCACCATCACGCCGACCAGGCCGAGGCGGTGACGCCGGCGGCTGATCTGGCGCGCTCGCAGCTGGCCGCGGGGCTCGACCTGCTGTTCGTCAGTGATCACGACTCGACCGCGAACCATCAGCAATTGCAGCAGATTGCCGACCGGCGCGCGGTGCCCTTCATTGCGGCGATCGAGCTCTCCCCTTCCTGGTCCCACTTCAACGCCTTTCCGCTGCTGCCCGGCCAGACGCTGCAGATCGATACCAGTACCGCAACCGTTGATCAGGTGTTCGCGGAAGCGCGCCGCCAGGGCGCTCTGGTAGTACAGGTCAATCATCCCTTCAATCCCTACGGGTATTTTTCCAGCCTGGCCGTTGATGCGGTACCCGGGGGCTTCAATCCACACTTCGAGCTCATCGAAATCAACGGCGTGGAGCCGCACGATGACGATAGAGTCCTGCACGCCCTGTGGTCGTTTTGGAATGACGGGCACCGCTACTACCTGAGCGGGGGCACGGATGCTCACGACGTCTGGTCGCAGGAGTCCGGACGCGTGCGCACCTTTGCGCATCTGGAAGGCAAGCCCAGCGCGCAGAGTTTTGCCGAAGCACTCGTTGCCGGCCACGCCTACGTCAGCTACGGCCCGTTGCTGTACCCGGAAGTGATGTTCGGCTCGGAATTGAAGCTCAAGACTGGCGAAACCTTCCGCCTGGGATTCGATCTGGAGTCCGTCAATGGCCTCAAGCAGGCTACGCTCATTGAACGCGGCGAGACCGTCAGTACGAAGTCCTATCCGGACGGCGCGCATACCGCACACCTGGATATCGCGCTGACGCCGACCGGCGCCACCTGGTACCAGCTCATTGTCGAGGACCAGCTGGGCAGCAAGGCCTATGCCAATCCCGTCTGGATCGACGTCATCGGCACGCCTCAGTTCCGGTAGGAGGAATCCTGCTGGTCGAGCAGTCGCTGCAGATCCCGGAAGTGCGCGAAGGCGGCGCCCCGATAGTTGTCCCAGGAACGCGCCGTGTATTCCGCGATTTCATCCGGCAGCACGTTGAGTGGCTGGCCAGTCCCGTAGGCCAGGACCAGCGTCCGCGCTGCGCGCTCGAGGAAATACAGGTCCTCGAAGGCCTCCGCCACGGTCGGTGCGGTGACCAGTACACCATGATTGCCCATGATCATGCGGCTCTTGTCCCCCAGCGAGCGCGCCAGGCGCTCCCCCTCCTCGCTCTGATCGGCGATGCCGCCATAGTGCTGGTCGATCGCCACGCGGTTGTAGAAGCGCGCCGTGGTCTGATCGATCGGCTTGAGCTGCGGATCGGCGAGCGTGGCCAGCACCGTGCTGTAGGGCGGGTGCACGTGCAGCACGCAACGCGCCTGCGGCAAGAGGGCATGGATGCGTCCGTGGATGCTCCACGCCGAGGGATCCGGCGCATCCGGGCGGGACATCGTTTCCGTATCGTCGCTGTCGAGCAGCAGCAGGTCACTGGCCCTGATCAATGCAAAATGCTGCCAGCGCGGATTCATCAGGAACTTCGTGCCGTCCGCCGAGACGGCCAGGCTGAAGTGGTTGCCGACCGACTCATGCCAGTTCATCTGCACCGCGAGCCTGAAAGCCGCGGCGAGTTCCACCCTGAGCTGTGCCACGTCTGACGGGTTCATCGACGCGACGCCCACTGCAGGGGCGCGACCTTCGGCAGTATGAACACCCAGCCGATGAGACCGAGCACGTTTACGCCGGCGGCCAACCCGAAGGCCACATTGAAAAGACCCGTCCTGTCAACGAGATATCCGGTGATCGCCGGTGCGATCAGGCCCGCGACATTGCCACAGGCATTCTGCACGCCGACCCAGCGCCCCTGCGCGGCCGGGCCGGCGATGATCTGGGGAATGGCAAAAACGCCGGGATAGGACACCGCGCCAAGCACGCAGAAGGCGAACAGTGCGGCTACCGAGCCGGCTGCAGGCAACGTCACCATGCCCAGCATGCAGAAGATGGCGCTCAGGTGGCCCGTTGCCATGAGCCCCTTGTACACCAGCGTCGCACTGCGTCCGCCGCGAATCCAGCGATCGGTGATCCCGCCCGCGGCGAACGCCGTCAAGGCGTTGAGCAGATACGCCCAGGAGGCAATCGCGACCATCGAACCGAGGGTGAATCCGCGTGACTTGACCAGGTAATACGGCAGCCAGGAGATGATGAAGTAGTAGGTGTAGTTCGAGGCGAAATGCCCAAGGGCCGAGCCCCATAGGGCGCGCTGCCCGAGTATCTGCGCAAAGCTGGGTTGATCGTGCTCGCCCGCCGGGCCCCGGGGCAGCGATGGAATCACGACCCGGCGCCAGGGCCACAGCCACAGAAACGACAGGCCTCCGAGCACGAGGAACCCGGCTCGCCAGCCGAACTTCATCATCAGATAGCCGCCCACCAGCGTGCCGACCGCAGGACCGAGCAGGTAACCGAAACTCATGATGCCGTTGGCCACGCCCAGCCGGCGCACCTCGACCGCCTGCGCCAGCACCTTGGAGACGCAGGGAAAAGTGACGCTCTCGCCGATCCCCAGCAGGATGCGCAGGCCGAGCAGCGTCGCAAAACTCCCGGCGAAGCCGGTGAGGAAGGTGGCAACCGACCAGAGCGTCAGCCCCGCAGCCAGTACCCGCTGCGCGCCGTAGCGCTCGGCGAGCCAGCCCATCCCGGGCATGCACAGCACATAACCGTAGTAGAACGCCGACAGCAGCACTCCGATCTGCGTGGCACTGAGGCCCAGTTGATCCTGCATGAGCGGTGCCGCGGTCGCGAGGTTGCCGCGATCGACATAGTTGATGAAGACGCAGGCGGTGACCAGCATCACCACGCGCGCAGTGGCGCGGGATTCGCTCATGGTGACGCCCTGGTTGCGTTCCGCCGGCATGACATCGCTGTTTCCCCCTCGGCTGCCAGCGCAGCTTGCGCTCCACATTGCACGAGTCCTCCCATTCCGGCAACCTGCACGCAGCCGGCCCGGCGCAACTGCTGGAGTCACTGCGATGAATCCATTCGGGAATCACATGGTCACGGCCGCACTGGCCGAGGCGCTGGTCTCGGTCCTGCTCCTGATGCTCGGCTTCCTCGCCGGCAAGTACCGGGAACGGCGCCAGCTGCGCGGCCGCGACCTGACCGAGTACGATTTCTACCCCTACGAAACGACAGCGGACAATTTCGCCGAATTCAGCGCGCGCGATTTCCGCCTGGGCATGCACTACCTGCTGCGCAACCGTGACTCACGCGCCGCGCGGCAGCTCATCTTCATCGGCGAGCAGAATAACGTGCGTGAACTGCTCGACGTGCAGGACCGGCAGGCCTACGACAAGTTCTACTCCCGGTACCACGGTGCCGCCGTCACCAGTGATACGCAGGATTATCTGGAGAATTACCGCAACATCGTCCGACTGTTTGGCAAGACCTTTTCCCACATGGGCATTGAGATCCTCCTGCACGATCTGGCCAATCCGAGCCGATCAATCATCTGGATCGAGGGTGCGGAAGTGACCGGCCGGTCACTGCACATGGGTACGACGACGCTCCTTGTTGATCTCAAGAAGCGGCGCGCCCTGAACCAGGACAAGCTGAACTACGAGCTGACACTCGGTGCGCGCCGATTCAAATGCACCACAGTGCCGATCGTCCGCAAGGAATACGGGGTGGTCGCCGCGGTGTGCATGAATATCGACGTCAACTTCATTCGTGATGCAGTGCTGCCCTCACCCGCCGCCATAGCCGAGTTCTTCCGGCATTACTGCCAGACGGACATGGAGCTCAGCGAAAACATCCTCTCGAAAGAGGAGCACCACAAGGCGCTGCGGGGCAAGAAGCACTTCCAGGACAATGCCTACGACGGCGCCGTGCGCAGCTGAGGGCTGGCCAGGGCGGGGTTTAACGCATAGCGCTTATCGCTGCTATCTTATGAAGCACTATCAATGGGTTACAAATCCTTCCTGATCCATAGAGTTATTGTCGCGGGAGGCAGGTTCACACCGCCGCCGTCCCGCCCCCTTCGCCGGTCACATCTTGCGAGTAACTTCGATACCAGTCGCCGCGAACTACCGACCATGCAGCTAAGCCGCGTCCTGTAAGGACGGCCGCGGCAACCGCTGGACCTGTCCAGCGAGCCGCTGGGCTACGGGTCGGGAGTGTCAGGGGAAATGGGCTCATGAACTTTCAGCAACAGCTCTGGGCCGTCGTGCTGGCCGCCGGTGATGGCACCCGTCTTGCGGCGCTGACCACGGACGCCCGCGGCAACCCGGTGCCGAAGCAATTCTGCTCGTTGCGCGGCCAGGGATCGCTCCTGGAGGATGCGCTGCAGCGCGCCGGCCATGTCGTGAGGGGCGAACAGGTCTGTGTCGTGGTTGCCGAGCAGCACCGCCGGTACTGGCAGCGGGCACTGCGAGCGCTCCCTCCGGAGAATGTGATCGTACAGCCGCGCAATTGTGGCACGGCGAATGGCGTCCTGCTGGCGACACTGCACGTGCTGGAACGCGACCCACGATCGCGCATCATGTTCCTGCCCGCCGATCATTTTGTGCGCGACGAGCCGGTGCTGGCCCGCTCGTTGCGCGAGCTGGCTGCGCTCCCGGACCTTCACCCCCGGGAACTGGTGCTCCTGGGCATCGAACCCGAAGAGGCGGACCCGGAACTCGGCTATATCGTGCCGGGCGCCTGCCTCGCACCCCATACGCACTGCGTGGCGCACTTTGCCGAGAAACCGCCCTGCGACGCGGCGCGCGAGCTGCTGAAAGGCGGCGCGCTCTGGAACAGCTTCATCTTCGCCGCACAGGGGCCGACCCTGGTGCAGCTGTTGCGTGCGCGCATGCCTGAATCCGTGGCTGCCATGGCCGCGGCCCTGGCGATTGGGGCCGGCGAACCCCAACCAGGCCGCATGCTGCGCGAGCTGTACCAGCGCCTCCCCAACGTCGATTTTTCGCGCGACATCGTCGCCGGTGCCGAACAGCGCTTGCGCGTGTTGCGATCACCCGCGTGCGGCTGGTCGGACCTCGGTACGCCGAAACGCGTTGCCGCCACCCTCCAACAGCCCGTCCCGGCGCCCATCCGTTCCCGCCGGCCGGCCCCTTATGACCCGCCGCTACTGAATCTCGCGCTCCAGTTCGCCCACTGGAGCAGCCGCTGATGGATCGGCTGATGCTCGCGCGCCCGGACTTCGCTGAGGATGCCGGCGCACTGGCGCGTGAATGGCTGCTCACCAACGGCCTGGGCGGCTATGCCAGCGGCACGATTGCCCAGGCCAATACACGTCGCTATCACGGACTGCTCGTGGCATCGCTCAAACCGCCGCTCGAGCGTATCGTGATGGTCGCCAAGGCGGACGCCACCGTCCGCTACCGCGGAGCCAGCCACGCGCTCGCCTGCAACGAATTCTCTGACGGTACGATTACGCCACGCGGCTACCGGAGGCTGGCGGGCTTTCATCTGGAGGGCACGATCCCGGTGTGGACCTTTGCCTTCGGCGACGCTCTGCTTGAGCAACGTGTGTGGATGGCGCACGGCCACAACACGACACACGTGCAATACAGCCTGCTGCAGGCGGGAGCACCGCTGGCGCTTTCAATCGCACCGCTGTGCACTTACCGGGACTATCACTCCCATGCCCGCGGCAGCCGTGCCTACACTGTTGACTCGCAGGAGTCGACCTGCACCGTGACGGCCCATGACGGGGCTCGGCCCTATACCCTGTCGGTTGACCGCGGCCGATTTCGCGCCGAACCGGAGTGGTGGTGGAATTTTCATCATCGCATCGAGGCCGAGCGCGGTCTCGACGCCACCGAAGAGCTGTTCCGGCCCGGCACCTTTCATATCGAGCTCCTCTCAGGCGAGTCTCTAACCCTGACGCTGAGCGCGGAGGCCGAGGCGGCTCCGACCTCGCTGCGGCAGGCGATCACGCGCGAGGCTGGACTCCTGTCGGCCCTGCCGCCGGCGGCTCCATCCTGGGTGCGGCAGCTGACGCTCGCGGCCGATCAATTCCTGGTGGCGCGCGGCAATCCTGGCGATGCAACGGCGGGCAC
>DASWFL010000042.1:0-3361 GCA_036394255.1 Steroidobacteraceae bacterium | reverse complement strand
CTCGAGGGCATCGCCGGCGGCGAACGGTGCGAGGAATTTCGCCGCCAGCGGCGCCAGTGCCTCGTCCGCCCGCAGTGCAGGCGGCAGCTCGGCCGGCCATTCCTGCGGCACGTACAGGCCTCCGTCGGGCGCCAGTCCACGCCTCAGCGCGGTGCTGAGCCCGACCGGTTGCGCCTCGCCGTGCGTGCTGACGAACTGCATCAGTCCACCACGTGAGCACCCACCGGTTCCATCTTTGTGGTCCAGTGATCGCACTCCAGGCCATGGTGCGAGAACTGCACCACCATCGCCTCACGCACCGCGTGGGCGTGGCTCTCCAGGCACCATGCGAACAGCGTCGGACCCGCGCCGGAAATCGAGCAGCCGAGCGCGCCGGCCGACAGGGCCGCATGACGCACGGCCCCGAATCCCGGGATCAGCGCCGCTCGCTGCGGTTCGATTACCACGTCCTCGAAGGACTCGCGCAGCATGTCGATGTCATTCGTGTAGCAGCCGGAAATGAAGCCGGCGAGATTGGCGGTCTGCCAGACGAAATCCTCCATCAGCACGCTGCCCTTCAGGATCGCGCGCGCCTGGCGGGTGGACAGAAACATGTGGGGATGCACGATCACCGCGCGCACCGTGGGCGGTACGGGTATCTGCTTGACCCGCGGCTGATCGATCCCCACCGTCAGCACCAGACCGCCGAAGAGCGAGGGCGCGATATTGTCGACGTGCAGCGAGCCGCTCGCGACCTGCTCGCCCTGCATCGCATATTTCAGCAGCTCCAGCTGGCTGCGCGGTTCAGGCAGCACGGCATTGGCCGCGACCACCGCGGCCACCGCCGAGGCGGCCGAGCCGCCCAGACCCGAAGCCAGCGGAATGCCCTTGTCCAGTTCCAGCTCAAAGCCAAAGGGCAACGCCAGTGCGTCGCGCATCGCCTGCAGCGCACGGCCCGCTGTGTTCCTGGCGGCGTCCAGCGGCAGATCCGCAACCACGCCGCGAATCGCGCTGATGCGTACGCCGGCCTCGCTCGTGCGCCTGACCGTGGCCTTATCGCCGATGGCGCCGATCGAAAAGCCGAGAATGTCGAAGCCGATGGCCACGTTGCCGACCGAGGCGGGAGCAAAGGCGCAGGCGCTGTCTCGCAGCCCGCTCACAGGCGCGCTCCCAGAAAAGTCGTCAGGCGCAGCAGATCCGCGAACACGCCGCCCGCCGTGACGGCAGGACCCGCACCTGGACCCTGAATTATCAATGGGTTATCACAATAACTTGATGTCACGTATCGCACCACGTTATCGGTGAGGGCCAGGTTCGCGAACGCATGCTTCGCTGCGAACTCGAAGAGTCCGACCGTGGCCTCACCCTTGGCGTTGACGCGCCCGACGTAGCGCAGCACCTGCCCGCGCGCTTTCGCTTCCGTGTAACGCCGCGCCACCTGGGCATCATAGCGTGGCAACTGCGCCAGAAACTCCTCGCTGCTGCCCTTGGTCAGATCATCAGGCACGAGGCTCTCGACGCGCACGTCGCGCAGCTCCAGCCCCAGGCCCATCTCGCGGCCGAGGATGATGAGCTTGCGTGCCACATCGCTCCCCGACAGATCATCGCGCGGATCCGGTTCGGTATAGCCGCGCTGCTTGGCATCCCGGACGATCGCGGAGAACGGCTGCGTGCCGTCGTAGACATTGAACAGATAGGCCAGCGTGCCGGAAAAAATACCTTCAATGCTCGCGATCTCATCGCCGGTCGCGCGCAGGTCGCGCAGGGTCTGGATCACCGGGAGGCCCGCGCCGACCGTGGCCTCGTACAGATAGTGCGCCCCGCTCCGGCGCCGCGCGGCCTGCAGGCTCTGGTAGTAACCGAGCGTGCCGCTGTTGGCCTTCTTGTTGGGCGTGATGACGTGCACGCCTGCAGCCAGCCAGTCGTGATAGCGCAGTGCCACCGACTCATTGTTGCTGCAATCGATGATTACGGTGTGCGGCAGGTAATCCACCCTGACGTGGGCCAGGAAGCGCTCGTAGTCGGGTTCCAGCGGATTATTGGCCAGCTGTGCGCGCCAGCGATTGAGCGCGATGCCCTGGGCTGGAATCGCCATTTGCCTGGAACTCATGATGCCGCGCACGCGCAAATCAATGTTGAACTGCTTCGCCAGCCGCTCGCGCTGGCTCGCGAGCTGATCGAGCAGCACCTTGCCCACCGTACCCGGGCCGATGATGCCGATCGAGAGCGTGTGCGGGGAGAGGTAGAACCCTGCGTGCACCGCACGCAGGGCGCGCGTCGCATGGCTGCCGTCGACCACCAGGGAGATGTTGCGCTCCGAGGCGCCCTGGGCGATGGCGCGCACGTTGACGTTCGCCGTGCCCAGGGCGTTGAACACCTTGCCGGCGACGCCGGGCATGCCGGCCATCCCGTCACCCACCACGGCGAGGATCGCCAGATCCGCGCTGACGTCGATGCTCTGGATCTGGCCGTCCGCGAGCTCGCGCGCGAAGGCGCATTCGAGCACCAGGCTCGCGCGCGCCGCCTGGCTGGCCGGAATCGCGCAGCAGATCGAATGTTCGGAGCTCGCCTGCGAAATCAGGATCACCGAAATATTCTCGTCGCGCAGCGCGCCGAACAGCCGGTGCGCGGTGCCGGGTACGCCGATCATGCCGGCGCCCTCGAGATTGACCAGCGCGACGTCCTCGATGCTGGTAATGCCCTTGACCGGCTGGTCGGACTGCGGATGCGCGCAGATCAACGTGCCGGATTTCTCCGGCGCGAAGGTATTTCGGATCCAGATCGGGATATTGTGGCCGAAGGCCGGCGCCATCGTCTGCGGATGGATGACCTTGGCGCCAAAATACGCGAGCTCCATGGCTTCGTTGTACGAGAGCGCGCCGATGACCTGGGCGTCGGGTACGCGGCGCGGATCAGCCGACAGCACGCCATCGACATCCGTCCAGATGTGGATCTGGCTGGCCGCCAGCAACGCGCCGAAGATGGAGGCGGAATAATCGCTTCCGTTGCGGCCCAGCGTGGTCTGAATCCCGGTCGCATCGCTGGCGATGAATCCGGTGATCACCAGGGTGCCCGCGTCCGCCCGCAACAGGGACTTGAGCCGATCGGCCGACAACTGCCACTGGATAGCCGGCCCCAGGGATCCCCACTCCGCCACCACGCAGGCGCGGGCATCGATCCACTGCGTACCGCGGCGCTTGCCCCGCTGCAGCAGATAGCACCAGAACAACCGCGTCGACCAGATTTCCCCGTAGCCCGATACCTTGTCGCGCACATGCCCGCTGGCCGTGCGCATCATCTGCGTGGCGCGCAGGACGCTGTCGAGATCCACCGCGTCGCGTGCAAACTCTTCGAGGTACTCCGCCACCGTTGCGGCGGGGAG
>DASWFL010000041.1:0-4347 GCA_036394255.1 Steroidobacteraceae bacterium | reverse complement strand
CTTAGGCACGACCTCGGCACGTAATTAACCCTAGTCTAACCGACAGGACGGCACGATCAATGTCGAATCGCTCTGGATGGTCGCACAGCACAAGGTCCTGGCGCGTGAACAGGTTCCCAAAAAAACAGGCCCCTACAACGCAGGGGCCTGTCTGGCAAACAAGACTTGCCGGATCAGTACTTAGCGGCAGTTCTGCGGCAGGTACTTGAGAGGCACCGAGCCCGCGCTGTTCGCATTGCCGGGGGACAAAGTAAGGCCGGTCATGTTCGTCGTGTGGCCATTACAGAGCCAAGTTATGTCTTTGTTGGTGCTCACGGCCGGGGTCAAGATGATCGTGCCCACGCCCGCCGTGTTGATGTCCTTGCCGGTGGTCACGGTGATCTGGCCCGCAAGGGTATCAACCGACACCACGTACTTGCTGGTGATGTTGGTGGAGGTGTCGAGGCCCGCTTCGGTGTTGGTCGCCGGCCAGGTGCCGCTGGCGGTGTAGGCCTCGGAAACCGCCACCTTGGCGGCGTCGGCGAAGCCCAGGGCTTCCGACTCCTGCGCGCGGATCGTGTAGGTCTGGTACGCCGGGATCGCAATCGCGGCCAGGATGCCGATGATCGCCACGACGATCATCAACTCAATGAGGGTAAAACCTTTCTGCATGGACTTCATGAAACACTCCTGAGGGATATCAAGGGGAAACAGCCACGGCCCGTGCCAGTTGCCGAAAGATAGAGCAATGGCCGTGCCAATCGCCGGCTTCTCTTGCAACCAGTTGTTTTTAAAAGATATGCATCTGATTGGACCGGGGTATCGCCTGCGCGCGATGATCGGAATTGCCGACACATGTGGCCGGCCGGGGTCAGAAACTGACGCGCCGCGTCACTCGATGCCGAGCTTTTTGACCTTGTAACGCAGGGCCCGGAAGGTCATCCCCAGCAGTCGCGCGGCTGCGGTTTTGTTGTAGCGCGTCTGTTCCAGGGCCTTGATGATGGCATCGCGCTCGATGTGTTCGAGCTGCTCGCCCAGCGCCTCCCCGCCAGGCCCCGCCGCACTTCTCGGGGCACTTCCGCCGGCCGCCAGGCCCGGCGTCGCCCCGGCGCCTGCGGCAGCGCCTGCCACCGCCCGCAGCTGCAGATCGCTGACGCTGATCTGTTCGGTGATGCAGAGCGTGAGGGCGCGCTCGAGGATGTTTTCCAGTTCGCGCACGTTGCCGGGAAAGCCGTAGGCCTGGAGCGCGGCGAGTGCCTCGGGGCCCAGCGCCGGCGCTCCGCTGCCCAGGCGCCGGCCCAGGCGGCGCAGCATGGCGGCGGCGAGTTCCGGGATATCCCCGGCGTGCTCGCGCAAAGCGGGTACCCGAATTTCGATCACGTTGACGCGGTAATACAGGTCTTCGCGGAACCGGCCGCTGGCCACCAGGGCGGCGAGGTTCTTGTGCGTCGCCGACAGGACCCGCACGTCGATGGGCTGCTCGCGCTGCTCGCCGATCGGGCGCACGCTTTTTTCCTGGATCACGCGCAGGAGCTTCACCTGCATGTGCAAGGGCAGGTCGGCCACTTCGTCCAGGAACAGCGTGCCGCCTTCGGCGCTCTGCACCAGGCCGCGCTTGTCCGCGACCGCGCCGGTGAAGCTGCCGCGCTTGTGGCCGAAGAGCTCGCTTTCCATGAGCTCGGTGGGGATCGCACCGCAGTTGACGGCCACGAAGGCCCCGTCGTGGCGCGCGCCTCCGGCATGGATCAACCGCGCGACCAGCTCCTTGCCGGTACCGGACTCACCGGAGATGTGTACTGGCGCCTGGCTGCGCGCGACGCGGGCGATGAGCGTGCGCAGCTCGCCCATCGATGCTGCTCCGCCCAGCAGTTGCGGCCCCAGCGTGGTGGCTTCGCTCGTGGCGGACCGGTCCCCGAGGCGAATCGCCACGGCCACGAGCCGGCGCAACACGCCCAGGTCGAGCGGCTTGGTGACAAAATCGAAGGCGCCGAGCTTCAGGGCGCGCACCGCCGATTCCACGTTGCCGTGCGCGGTGATCACCGCCACGGGAAGGCGGGGCTGATGCTGCTGAATCCACGCCACCAGGTCGAGGCCGTCGCCATCGGGCAGGCGCATGTCGGCCAGGCACAGATCAAAGTGCCGCTCCCCCAGCAGGCGCCGCGCAGTGGCCAGATCGCCGGCCGACTCGGTGCCCAGGTCCATGCGCGCGAGCGTCAGTGACACCAGCTCGACCAGGTCGGCCTCGTCGTCGACGATCAGGATGATGGGCTTGGGCATGTGGCTAGCTTAAGCCCGGCATCGGGCAAAAATCACACTACCGGTTGCCCGGTCAGCATGACCGACGCCCAGCGTGACGGGTCGGCGAACACCAGGCGGAAAATACTGCCACCGCCCTTGCGTGCTTCGTAGAGCAGCGTCGCGCCGTTGATCTCGGCCAGCTCGCGCGCCAGGAACAGGCCGAGCCCCGTGCCCTCGCTGCCGCGCGTGTAGAAGGGTTCGAAGATCCGTTCCACATCCGCGCCGTCGACTCCCACGCCGCGATCGGCCACCTCGACGCACACCCGGCCGTGGCGCGCCACGCGCGTGAGCAGCAGCTCCACGCGCGGCGCGGCGCCCTCGGTGCTGCCGTGGCGCAGCGCGTTCTCGCACAGATTCCACATGATCTGCTGCAGCTGGATGGGATCGATCACGGCCTCGAGCTCCGCGGTCGCGCCCTGCAGGAGGAAGCGTGCCGCTTCGCACTGCGTGGTCGCGCAGAAATCCTCGCGGAAGCGCTGGCACCAGGAGCTGAGCGCAATCCGCTCGGGGCGCGGGGCTTCGCGGCGCGACAGGCGCAGCACGTTTTCAATGATGGCACTCACACGCTGGCCGTTGCTGCGCATGATCTCGGTCAGGCGCTTATCGCCTTCGCTCATCCCGGGCGTCTCGCCGAGGAGCTGTGCCGCATGGCTCATCGCGCCGACCGGGTTCCTGATCTCGTGGGCGATGCTGGCCGTGAGGCGGCCGAGCGCGGCGAGCTTGGATTGCTGGACGCGCGCCGCCAGCGCACCGGTGTCCTCGAGAAAGATCAGCACCGGTGCCGGCTCCGAGGCTCCCAGGGGCGCGAAATGCGGCTCGACGATGCGCGCACCGTCGGCGGCGCTGAAGCTGGCGCGCGCGTCCTCGCCCAGCCCGGGCTCGGAGCGCGTACGCCAGGTGGTCAGCAGGTACAGCAGCCGCGGTGAGACCTCGCCCAGCAGTGCGCCCGGCACCGCCACCGTGTCGCCCAGCATCTCCGCGGCCGATTCGTTGATAAGTCTGATCCGGTCGGTCGGATCGACCACGAGGATGCTCTCGCGCAGCCGCTGCACGATGTACTGCGAGAGCTGCGCCATGTTGGCGAGGTCGACTTCCTGCTGGCGCACCTGCGCTTCGCTTTCCCGCAGGCGGTTGGCCACCGGCCAGGCCGAGGCCGCGACCAGGAACACGACCACGCCCATCACACCGGCGAGCGGGTAATCGCTCGCGACGCTGAAGCCGGCGATCTCGGTGGCGATCTGCTGCACGAGGATCGCGAGCGCGGCGATCGCGGCGATGATCAGGGCCTCGCGGCCGAGCGCCAGCAAGGCCATCGAGCCCACCGGGATCACGAGCAGGATCCCCAGGTTGCTGCTGACCCCGCCGCTGGCGTACATCAGGGTGGCGATCGCGCCGGCATCGACGAGCGTGTGTGCCAGCACCAGCGTGCGCCGGCCCGGCCAGTGGCGCCGCCCCGCCAGCGTCAGCAGCACGGCCAGCAAAAAATAGACGAGCAGGATGAGCCGGAACAGCTGCGGCGCGGCGCTGCCGAAGGAGGGCGTGGGCTGCGTCAGCAGGTGCACGACCAGCATCACCAGCACGGCCAGCAGCCGATACAGGTTGGTCAGGCCGACAATGCGCCAGGCGAGATCGGTGTGCGCGTTCTCGCGGGCGGCAGGGCTGTCCGGCGATGCACTCATCTTGTCAAGGTAGCATCCGCGACGGGTTTCCGCGACAATTCGCCGCCTTCCGGCCAGGCCCAGACCATGAACCTGCACGAATACCAAGCGAAGAATATTCTCGCCAGTTACGGCGTCGCTGTCCCCAGGGGCCTGATGGCCGCCAGCGCCGATGAAGCCGAAGCGGCCGCGCGGGGCATCGGCGGTTCGGTCTGGGTCGTCAAGGCGCAGGTGCACGCCGGTGGCCGCGGCAAGGCCGGCGGCGTGAAGCTGGCGGACGGCCCGGCCGACGCCCGCGCCAAGGCCGAGCAGATCCTCGGTCTGGACATCAAGGGGCACGTCGTGCGCCGCCTCATGCTGGCGCAGACGGCCGAGATCGAGACCGAGTACTACGTCTCCTTCCTGCTCGACC
>DASWFL010000040.1:0-7580 GCA_036394255.1 Steroidobacteraceae bacterium | reverse complement strand
GAACCAGCCGGGCCGCGACGCACAACGCTCGAACGGTGCGGCCCTGCGGCTCAGCGGTGGGGTGCCGGGATTCGGCGAGCTGCGCAGCATCACGAGTGCAGCGGATTCCCGCATCGTCTATGCCTTCGACGCCGACTGGGGCAACGATCCGTTCTGGGCCGCCAGGACCGGCTACTCACCCTACAACTATTTTGAGCAGAACCTGCGCCGGCGGCGCACAATCGCCGAGGACCTGCGCTTCATCGGCGATGACGCGCATGAGTTGTGGGGTCGAGTACGTTGGTTGGCAGGGGCCTATGTCCTGAGACTGACGGAATCCGACGATCTGCTGGATGCCTGGAATGATCAGCTCAATGGCGTGGGCTCCAGTGAGCTGCTGAGTCAGTATCGCGCCACGAATCTCGCGCTCTACACCGCTTTCGATACGGCGATCGGTGCCCGATCGATCTTGTCGCTGGGCTTGCGTGGCGAGCGCCGTATCGCCAAGTACGGCGACACTACCGATGTGCGGTTTCCGAGCGCGGCTGACAACATGTCCGGCGGCAACCTGTCCTGGTCCATGCGCGCGAGTGAGCGGGATAATGTCTACATAACGCTGGCGCGCGGCTACAAGGCTGGCGGCTTCAATATCGGCCCTGACATTTTGCCCCCGCAGCGCCGCTTCCAGCCTGAATATCTGTGGAGCCTGGAGACGGGCCTCAAGCGGCAGGCCGCCGCATCACCGCTGAAGCTGCAGGCCGCCCTGTTCTACATGCGGCGCCAGAACATGCAGGCCTATACTTCACAGCAGCTCGATCCCAGTAATCCCGCGACCTTCGTGTTCTTCACGCAGAACATTGCACAGGGCGAAAACTACGGTCTGGAGATTGAAGCACAGTGGCAGCTGGATCCCCGGTGGCGTCTTTCCGGCAGCGCGGGGCTGTTGCGCACTCGGTATCTTGGCTTCCAACTCGCCGGCCTGGCAATCCCGGGCCAACCCCCTCTGACGTATTCACCCGACGGCCGTGCTCAGGCGTATGCACCGGAATACCAGCTCTCGGCGGCGCTCGAATACCGGCATCCCGCCGGGTGGTTCGTACGCACGGACTGGTGGGCTGTCGACGGATTTTATTTCAGCGCAAGCCACAACCAGGTCGCGCGCGCCTATGAGCTCCTCAACCTGCGCGCCGGCTATCAGCACGACAGCTGGACCGCCAGCGTCTGGGTGCGCAACCTGTTCAACCAGCGCTATGCTGTGAACGGGTTTTATTTCGGCGATGAGCCGCCGGGCTTTTCGACCAAGCTATACCTGCAAAACGGCAATCCGCGCCAGATCGGACTGACGATCAGTTACGATTTGGATCGGCAGAAGGAGTAGCTTGATGGACATCGGTGTCGAAATAAGTCTGTACCCCCTGGACGCAAATTACATTCCGCCGATCCAGGATTTCATCGACCGCTTGAACCGGGACGGTCAGTTGCGGGTCACGACCAATAACATGAGCACGCAGATCTTCGGAGGTTTCGAGACGGTGATGCCGCGCCTGCTGCGTGAGATCCACCAGAGCTTTGCCGATAACAATAAGGCCGTGTTCGTGATGAAAGTGCTGGGACCGCTCGCAGCGGCGACGTGATCGGGCGACTGCTCGCCGGGTTAGGTGATACGACGCCGCTCGAGCTCGTCGCGGTGGCGAGCGGTGTCACCTACGTGTTGCTGATTGTGCGCCGCAATCGCTGGGGCTGGGTCAGCGGCGCGCTCAGCTCGACCATCTATGTGTACCTGGCAGCCAAGGCCCACCTGCCGATGCAATCGCTCCTGCAGGGCTACTACGTCGTCATGGCGGTATATGGCTGGTACAGCTGGACGCGCAATGCCGAGGAGCAGGGCGGGCGCATCTTTCGCTGGCCGGCACGCCGCCACCTGTACGCGCTGGGACTGATCGCCGGGGCGAGCCTGCTGAGCGCGCAATACCTGGCGCGCGAGACGGGAGCGGCATGGCCGCTGCTGGACTCGCTGAGCACCTGGACCAGTTTTGTGGCGACCTGGCTGGTCGCACGCTCCGTGCTGGAAAACTGGCTCTATTGGATCGGCGCGGACATCATCATGGTGTTTCTGTTTGCACGCCAGGGTTATCCGTTCACCGCGGGCCTGTTTCTCACCTATATGGCCTTCAGCTGCTTCGGTCTCCGTGCCTGGCTGCAGCGCTATCGCCGCCAGAGTGTCTGAGCCGGCGCCAAGCGGGATGCCGGGCCCCGCGGCGCTCGCCCTGGTGCCGGGTCTGGAAGCCGGGGCGATGCCGCTGCTGATCGAGCGGCTCAGCGGCGGCAGCGTCAACGACAGCTGGCGCGTGGATACGGGCGCCGGCCGCTTCGTGCTGCGCCTGGACGGAGCGGTGTGGCGCCGGCCGGGCGTGGATCGCGCGCGCGAGCAGCTGCTGCACGCGGCGGCGGCGCGCGGCGGCCTGGCGCCGCGCCTGATCAGCTACTCGCCCGCCGCCGGAGCGCAGGTCAGCGAATACGTGAGCGGCCTCGACTGGAGCGAAGCAGACTTCAGCGCGCCGGCGCAGCTTGAACGCCTCGGGGCGCGCCTGCAGCACCTGCACTCTCTGCCGGCACCCGCTGGGCTGGGCGGTTTCGATCCGCAGGCCTGCGCGCGCGATTACCTGCAGCGCCTGAACAGCGCTGTCGCCGCCCGCGCAGGCGCCGCGAAGGTCGTGGAGGCGGTGGGCGAAGCGGCCGCGGTGGTGGCGTGCTCCTCCACGCGCCGCTGCATCATTCACGGTGACCTGGTGCACGGCAACCTGCGCGAGGGCACGCGGCTCTGGCTGCTCGACTGGGAATACGCCCAGTTCGCTGATCCCTGTTACGACGCCGCCTGCGTGCTGGCCTACTATCCCTCGGCGCGGGCGCAGCAGGCGCGATTGCTCGCCGGCGCCGGTCTGCAGGGCCGGGCAGAGGCGCTCGCGGCGGCGATCCACGTCTACGAGGCGCTGACCTGGCTGTGGCGTCTCGCCCGGGGCGAGGCGGCGCGTGCGCCGGGGAGCGCTCTGTAGCGCGCTCCGGTTTGGGCTATCCTTCCAGCCACTGGCATCGGGGCCACCCTATCGGCAAACTAGCCGGCCCCGATGAAATCGCAGGAGTTGTTCATGCCCTTGCTGCGCGTGGTGAATCGTGACGGTGTCGAGCAGGAGATCCAGGCCACGAGCGGCGGGGTGCTCATGGAGACGCTTCGCGACATGGATGATGGCGTCATGGCGATCTGCGGCGGCATGTGCTCCTGTGCCACCTGCCATGTGTATGTGGACGAGGCCTGGCTAGGCAAGCTGCCCGCTGCCATGTCGGATGAGACCGATATGCTCAAGGATCTCAGCTCCTATCGCCCCAACTCGCGCCTGTCCTGCCAGCTCCAGCTCACCGACGCGCTCGACGGCCTGCGCGTCGCGATCGCGCCAGAGGAGTAGGCGCCGCAGCGGCGCCGGATTCAGCGTGCAGTTCTTCAGCTGGTTGCTGGCTGGCGCCGCGGTACTGGCGGTGCTGCGGATCTATTTCACCGTGCGCAAGCTCGGCGCCAGGCGGGCGGACGACTGGGACGAAAAACTGGTGAAGAACCTGCGGGCCCAGGGCGGCGACCCGTTCAGTCCCTACGCGGTGGATTTCTTCTTCGACCTGCCGGATGAGGCGGCCTGTGAAAGAGTCGGTACCCTGCTGCGCGCGAGCGACTACGCCATCGACTATCGACGCGTCGACCCGGATCGCGGCGATCGCTATACCCTGCACGCGCTCAAGTCAGTGCGCGTGTCGGTGCCGGACATGCAGGCCCTGACGCGCGATCTGTCGGCGCTGGCGCTGCAGCACGGCGGGCGCTACGACGGCTGGGCCACCGCCGGCATCACGCGCAGTGCCCGGCGCTAGGAGCTGACTCAGGCGGGCCTCTCGGTTTGCCGGCGGACCGCTTCGGCCGCGGCCCTCACCGCTTCCGCGTCTCCCAGGTAACGGCTCGCCCTGGGCCGCAGCGCCGCGTCGAGTTCATACAGCAACGGAATGCCCGTGGGGATGTTCAGTTCAATCACGGCGCTCTCCGACAGCGCATCGAGCATCTTCACGAGGGCGCGCAGGCTGTTGCCGTGGGCCACGATCATGACGTTGCGTCCCGCGCGCAGTTCCGGGGCGATACGGCCCTCCCAGTAGGGCAGGACGCGCGCGAGCGTGTCCTTGAGTGACTCGGTGCCGGGCAGCTCGGAGCGCGGCACGAGCGCATAGCGGGGATCGCGGCAAGGATGGCGTGGGTCATCATCGGCCAGGGGCGGCGGCGGCGTATCGTAGCTGCGGCGCCAGATCTTGACCTGCGCCTCGCCGTACTTTTCCACCGTCTGCTGCTTGTTGAGACCCTGCAGTGAACCGTAGTGACGTTCGTTCAGGCGCCAGTCGCGCTCGACCGGCAGCCACAGCAGATCCAGTTCCTCGAGTATCAGCCACTGCGTGCGGATCGCGCGCTTGAGCACCGAGGTGTAGACGATATCGGGTACCAGGCCCGCGCCTGCGATCTCACGGCCCGCCTGGCGCGCCTCCTCAATGCCCTGGGCGGAAAGGTCGACGTCCGTCCACCCGGTAAACAGATTCTCCAGGTTCCAGATGCTCTGGCCGTGGCGGACCATCAGCAGTTTGCCCGGCACGGTTGATCCTCTGCTCAGCATTGAGCCAGGTTGCGCAGCGCTTCGGCACCGGCCATCAGCGCCGCCAGGTCGGGTGCGGCAATGGCACGCAGCTCGCGCGCCGTGAGGAGCCATTGCTGCCCCGGAGCACCCAGCCTCTCGATCCAGCGCTCGAGCGAGGCGCCTTCGCCGGCGCGTTCGCGCAGCGCGCGCGTGGCGAGCGCGGCCTGACCGTCCAGACAGGCGGTATACAGCCGTTCGCGTGCGACCGCCTGCCAGCTGCCGGCGGTACGCAGCAGGCGGATCGCCTCGGCCAGCCAGTCGATGCCGAGCGCGGCGGCGACCCGGAAGTACTGGTGCGCCACCACGGCAAGCGGTCGGCGCGACTCCATGGCAATCGTCGCCAGGTCCGGCGTGGCGCGCAGCGCAGGCAGGGCGGCCAGCCAGGCGGCCAGCGCGCCGGGCGAGCCGGCCTCCTGTTGCTGCGCGTACAGTTGCTGATAGCGCTCGTGCGCGATGCCCGGAAGGCTGGCCGGCAGCAGACTCTTGAGCGCCCGAAACGCGGGCTCCAGGCGCGTCACTTCGGCCCCGATCGCGGCTGGCTGTCGCCGTTCCCGCGCCAGCAGCAGCCGGCGCGTGAGCTGCTCGACATAGTCGCGCGTCGCCAGCAGCGCGTCGTATTGCGCCGCTGCCGGCACGCGATTGTCCAGCGCCTCGATCGCCGACCACAGTTCGCGCAGGCCGGCGCTGTCGCGCGCGATGGTATAGGCGCGCGCCACAGCGGCCGTTGCGACGCCGGTCTGGGCCGCCATGCGCATCACAAAGCCCGGATCCATGCGATTGAGGATGCTGTTGGTCGTCGCCGTGGCGATGAGCTGTCCGCGCAGCCGATGATGGGCGATACGCGAGGCAAACCGCCGGCGCCAGCGCGCGGGGAAGTAGCGTTCGAGTTCCCCGGCCAGGTAGGGGTCGGCGGCGATGTCGGCGGCCGTCAGGGCCTGGTTGAGCGCGATCTTGCCGTAGGCGAGCAGCACGGCGAGCTCCGGCCGGGTGAGCCCCCGGCCCCGCACCAGGCGCTCCTCGATCTCGGTGTCATTGGGCAGGTACTCCAGCGCGCGATTGAGATCCCCTTCGCGCTCCAGCGCGCGCAGCAGCTGCTGGTGATCGCCCAGATCGGCGGCGCTGCGTTGCTCGAGCAGGCTGATCGCCTGGCTCTGCAGATAGTTGTTGCGCAGGACCTTCCCGGCCACCTCGTCGGTGACGCTGGCCAGGAGCGAGCGGCGCCTGGCGCCCCGCGGGGCGGGGCCCTTCCCGGAGCCCGCCAGCATGATCTTGAGGTTCACCTCGATGTCGGAGGTGTTGACGCCGGCGGAATTGTCGACAAAATCGGTATTGATGCGCCCGCCCCGCTGGGCATATTCGATGCGGCCGCGCTGCGAGAATCCGAGGTTGCCGCCTTCACCGACGACACGCGCACGCAGCTCACGGCCGTCAAGGCGCACGGCGTCGTTGGCGCGATCGCCGATTTCGCCGTGGCGTTCCTCGCTGGCCTTGACGTAAGTGCCGATGCCCCCGTTCCACAGCAGGTCGACCGGCAATCGCAGGATTGCGCGCACCACCTCGGCGGGCGCGAGCCGTTCCTGCTGCAGCTCCAGCAGGGTGCGCGCCTGCGCTGTCAGCGTGACGGCGATCTTCGAGCGTTCGAGAATCAGGCCGCCGGGGGAGAGCAGGCGCTGATCGTAGTCCGCCCAGCTCGATCCCGGCAGCGCGAACAGGCGCGCGCGTTCGCGGAAACTGCGGCGGGCGTCGGGATCCGGATCGAGGAAAATGTGGCGATGATCGAAGGCCGCAAGCAGGCGAATATGGGGCGAGAGGAGCATGCCATTGCCGAACACGTCTCCGGACATGTCGCCAATGCCGGCCACCGTGAAGGGCTCGCGCATGATGTCGACGCCGAGCTCGCGGAAGTGGCGCTTCACGCATTCCCAGCCGCCGCGCGCGGTGATGCCCATTTTCTTGTGATCGTAACCGGCCGAGCCGCCGGAGGCGAAGGCATCGCCGAGCCAGAAGCCGTACTCGGCGGCAATCGCGTTGGCCACGTCCGAGTAGCTCGCGGTGCCCTTGTCAGCGGCGACCACGAGATAGGGATCGTCGCCGTCGCGGCGCCGGACCTGCGCCGGCGGTACGACCCTGCCCTCGACGATGTTGTCGGTCAGGTCCAGCAGGCAACGGATGAAGGACTGGTAGCAGCTGCGCACCTCCTGCGCGCGCTCCTGCGCTGACGCATCGGGCGACAGGCGCCGGGCGACGAAGCCGCCTTTGGCGCCCACCGGCACGATCAGCGTGTTCTTGACGTGCTGCGCCTTCATCAGGCCCAGCACTTCAGTGCGAAAATCCTCCGGCCGCTCCGACCAACGGATGCCGCCACGCGCGATCGGCCCGCGGCGCATATGTACGCCCTCGACGCGCGTGCCGTGCACGAAGATCTCGAAATCGGGCCGCGGTTCGGGCAGGCCGGGGATCAAGCGTGGCTGCAGCTTGAAGGCCAGCGGCTGGGCGAGCGTGTGCTTGCGGAAATAATTGGTACGCGCCGTGGCCAGGATCAGTGCGAGGAAACTGCGCAGGATCCGATCGTCATCGGGACTGCGCACGGCGCTGATTGCGTGCCGCACCCGCCGCTCGATCAGCGCCGGCTCGCGCAGCGCGCGGCGATCGGTGGCGGCAGGATCCAGCCGCCGCTCGAACAGGCGCCACAGCTCGCGCGCAATGTGCGCGTGATCGTGCAGGGAGCGCGCGATGTAGGCCTGGCTGAAGGGCAAGCCCGTCTGCAGCAGGTAGCGGCAGCAGGCGCGCAGCACACGCGTCTGCGCGACCGTCAGGCCCGCGCTGACGATGAGGCGGTGAAAGCCGTCGCTGTCGAGTTCACCGGCGAGGATGGCGGTGTAGGCG
>DASWFL010000039.1:0-2807 GCA_036394255.1 Steroidobacteraceae bacterium | reverse complement strand
GCTGGCGACCGCCGCGCCGGCCGGGGATGCGCTGCTGACGCCGGGCGTTGCGCTGCCGCCGTCATGGGTGGCCAGATCCGGCAGGGCGGGCTGCTTCAGGGACAGCAGATAGGCCACCAGCGCCTCGGCCTGATGCGCAGGCACCACGACGCCCTTGGCCGGCGCGTACGCCTTGGGCAGCGGCACCGGCGTCGTCCCCGCAGGAGCCTGCTCGACCACTTTGAACATCCAGTCGAACGCCGGCATGATCGATTCGGGCACCACCGCGCGCGGGTTGTACAGGTGGATGAACTGCCACACCGTGCTGGGCTGACGCACCCCGGCGTTGGTGAGGTCCGGCCCGGTGCGCTCCGAGCCCAGCAGCTCCGGTGTCTGGTAGGCGAAATCTCCCGGCGCCGACGCACGGCCGAAGATCTTATCCTGCGGCAGCGGCCGCACCTGCTGGGTATGACAGTAGCCGCAGCCATTGGCGACGTAGACGTCGCGTCCTTCGGCCTGCAACGGCGTCAGCGGTTCAACCCCCGGTCCGGCCGGCGTCCGGGACAGCTCGATGCCGGGCAGCACCCCCATCAACAGGGCGAGGCCCGCGTAAACCAGCGCTGAGCCGCCCGCGATCAGCACCAGCTTGTTCATACGGCGGCCCCCTCAGCGGCCAGCGGCGCCGCCTCGGCCGACGGACCGAAGCACATGCGCCAGACGTTCCAGGCGAACACGATGTGGCTCAGGAACATCAGCACGCCGCCCACGCCGCGCCACACCCAGTAGGACTGGATGTCCACCACCGACTGGATGAACGGCGCACCGCGCATCCAGTCCAGGCCCTGAATGGTGCCGCCGATCGACAGCGAAATGACGTAAATGAAGCTGCCCACCACGGCCATCCAGAAATGCAGGCTCAGGCCGAGCGGGCCGGGCGCCTTGCCGGTGGCCAGCGGCAGCAGCGCGTACACCCCGCCCCAGATCGCGAAATTGACAAAGCCGTACATGGTCAGGTGCGAATGGCCGACCGTGAAATTGGTCAGGTGCCACACCTCCTGCAGCGAGCGGAACGCCTCGAAGGTGCCCTGGGTCGAGCCGACCACGTAGCCGATCACCCCGACGAAGATGAACATCAGCGGGTAGGAGTGCACCAGGTCGCGCAATCGCCCGCGCATCGTCAGCAGAAAATTGCTGCTGCCGCCCCACACCGGCACCAGCATCGCCACGCTGAAGACGATGGCGGTGGTCTGCAGCCACCACGGCAGCGGGCTGAACAGGAAGTGGTGCGAACCGATGATCGGGTAGAACACCAGGTTGGTCCAGAACGCGAACACGCCCAGCGCGTAGGAGTAGATCGGGCGGCTCAGCGTCTTGGGCAGCGCGTAGTACAGCATTCCAAGAGTGAGCGGCGTGAACCACATGCCCACCGCGTTGTGCATGTAGTAGCCGGACACGGACACCTGGCCCAGGCCGTACTGGTACCAGGGCAGGATCGCCACCAGCGAAAAGATGCAGGCCCACAGCACGCCGCCGACGATGTACCAGTTCGACAGATAAATATCCTCCGTGTCGCGTCGCGCGATGGTGCCGATCAGGTTCCAGGCCGTGACCGCCAGCGCGGCCAGCAAGATGAGCCGGATCGGCCAAGGCCACTCGCGATACTCGAGGCTGCCGGCGTTGTAGCCAAGATCGAGCGCGATCGTACCGGCCACCGCGGCCACGTTGAAAAGGGCGAGCCCGATCCAGGCCAGCTTCGCGCTGTACAGCGGCGAGCCGCAGCTGCGCGGGGTGACGTAATAGGCCAGCCCGACCAGGGCCAGGCTGGCCCATCCGAACAAGGTCGCATTGGTATGGATCGGACGCAAGCGCCCGAACGTTAGAAACTCACCGCGAGCAAAATCCGGCGCGCCGAACTTGTACGCGAGTACCAGGCCGACCGCTGTGGCAAACAGAAGCCACAACGTGGCCGCTGCCGTGTAGGCGACGAAGACCGATGCTTGAGCCCGATGCTCGCCTTCGCGACCCAATATTTGAGACATCGCTTGCCGTTCAAGTCCGCACAAGCCCGCCGGCAGTGCTCCGCGAATGGTCCATGGCTTTCTCTCCGGTTATGAATTCACTCTAGCTGAACTAAATTCGGCCGGGTAGACTCTTTTGGGTGGAGACAATCTCCACCTTTAGGAAATCAAAACCGATGCCCCGCGGAAATGATGACCGAATGAATGAAGCCGTGTCTCCGCGCGGGTTGCTGCGTTTTTGTCATTTATTGCGGGCTAGAGAGACTCGAAGTCAGAAACGCCGATGCTTGATGACATCACCGAACTGCGCACGTTCGTGATCATCGTCAGAGCGAGGAGTCTTTCCGCGGCCGCGCGCGAGATGGGACTGGCGCTCAGCGTCGTCAGCAAGCGTCTCGCAGCGCTGGAACGCCGCACGAAGACACGCCTGATAACCCGCAGCACGCGCCGCCTCGCACTGACGGAAGAAGGACTGGATCTCTATGAGAGAGCACAGCGCATCCTCGCAGAAATCGACTGGGCCGAGGCAGCACTGGCGAGTGGGCAAGTCGAACCACAAGGGCTATTGCGAGTAAGCGCGCCAGTGGCCTTTGGCCGGGCGTGTGTCAGTCCGGTGTGCCAGGACCTTGTTCGCGCACATGCAAAGATTTCAATCGATCTGAGGCTGACTGATCGAATAGTGGACCTGATCGAAGAGGGAATCGATGTCGCCGTGCGAATTGGTCCGCCAAAAGGTTCTCAGCTCGCGATGCGAAAGTTGATCGACGACTACCGCGTCGTGGTCGGGGCACCGGAATATCTCGAGCTGAG
>DASWFL010000038.1:0-11616 GCA_036394255.1 Steroidobacteraceae bacterium | reverse complement strand
GGGGCGCGGCGTCTGCGGCACTGCGGCCCAGCGGCGCGCCAGCGTGCTGGTCCCCGATGTGCGCGAATTTCCAGGCCATATCGTCTGCGACCCCGTTTCGCGCTCCGAGCTGGTCGTGCCGCTGCTCCGGGATGCGGAGCTCGTCGGGGTATTCGATCTCGACAGCCCGCTGCCGGGCCGCTTCAGCGAGGAAGACCGGGCCGGGATGGAAGCGGCGGCGCGCACACTGATGGCCGCCTGCGCGCGCTAGTGGAATTTCCAGCGCAATCCGACGTAGATGCTGTGCGGCATGATGCTCAGCACCAGTGGCGTGCGTGTGCGCCGCTGCATGTAATAGCCGGCGGCGCTGCCAAGCACGAAGCCGGCCAGCACGTCCGATTGCCAATGGGCCTGCACCTTCACGCGGGCCACGGCGTCATAGAGCGGCAGCAGTTCGAGCGCGTAGACGGCGGGATGATCGTGGCGATATTCGAGCACCAGGGGCGTGATGATGGCGCTCGTGACGGTGACTTCGCCGCTGGGAAAACTCTCGTGGCCGCTGCCCTGAAACCATAGATCGGGATCACTCGTCTGGCTGGGCCGCGCGCGCGTGAAGGTCAGCTTCAATCCCTCCGCGGCCAGGCCGCCGATGAGCGTGGCGTCGATGGATTTCCACACCGTGCGGCCCAGGCGGGTATCGCCGCCGTCCCACAGTGCCACGGCGACTTCGCTCGCGAGCATGGTGTCGAGCAGCAGCAGCTGATTTTTCCGCGCCCAGATGCCATGATCATCCTTTGCCACGCGATGATCGAGACCGAACAAGCCGCCGCCCGCCTTCCCCGGCGCCGAAATCAGCAGCGCGGCGCACAGCGTGGCGGTCAGAGCAAAGCAATGACGTGTCATGCGAATCCCGGCCATCAGTGTAGGACACTGCCTGAGCCAGTACTCGCCGACCGGCGCCGCTGGTGGCGGGCGGCGCGGCACTAACCCAGCATGCCCGGTACCGCGATCCGGACTGGAGTCGTGCTCGCCTTTGCGGCGATCTATCTCATCTGGGGCACCACCTACCTGGCCATTGCCGTGGTCCTGCGCACGATGCCGCCGTTCGCGAGCGCCTCGCTGCGCACGCTGGTCGGTGGCACGCTGATCTACCTGTGGCTGCGCTGGCGCACGCCACGGCCGTTCGCGGGTCTACCGCTGCCTCGCCTGATCACGGCCGGCATGCTGCTGACCGGAGGCGGCAGTGGCCTGACGGTCTGGGCCCAGCAGCGCGTGCCCTCTGGCATCACGGCCCTGCTCATTTCCTCAGTGCCGCTGCTGGTGCTGCTGCTCAACTGGGTCTTCTTTGCGCGGCGCGCACCGGAGCCCCGCGCGCTCGTCGGCGCCCTGGTCGGCCTGAGCGGTGTGGCGCTCATCGTCGCCCACCTGCCGACGCTGCCGGGCCACGTGCGTCCGCCCTACGTGATCGCCCTGCTGTGCGCGATGCTGTGCTGGAGCGTGGGCACGCTGGTGGCGAGCGGTGCGGTGCCCGCGGCGCGCGTGGGCGCGGCAACCTGCGTGCAGATGGCGGCGGGCGGCACGGTGCTGGCGCTCCTGGGATTGTTGAACGGAGATTGGAGCGCCTTTCATCCCGCGCTGGTGTCCCGCGAGTCCTGGCTGGCGCTGGTCTACCTGACGTTCTTCGGCAGCATCGTCGCGCTGAGCTGCTTCGTGTGGCTGTTGACGCAGGTCTCGCCGCAGCAGGCGACCACTTATGCGTTCGTCAATCCGCTGGTGGCGCTGCTGCTCGGCGCCGTGTTTCTGGGGGAGCGCGTCACCACGACCGTGGCGCTCGCAATGGTTCTGATCCTCGCAGGCGTCGCGCTGGTGCTGAAATCGGACAGGCCACGGTCATAATCAGCCGCCGCCTTTTCATAAGCCCGGCGCCATGGCCTGCGCGGGCGCGGCGATCGCGATTACGTGAGCACCTTCATGGTTTCAGCGCGGCCGGACGCGTCATGCTCTGTTCCATGGAAACAAAAGACAGCTTCATGCGCTTCGTGGTCATCGGTTCGATCATAGCGGTGAGCGTGCTGGCGTTCATCGTTCGAATGAGCGCCTGAAGCCCGTTCAGGACACATAGAACTTTCCGTCCCCGCGCAGACTCTTATACTAGGGGTGGGGCTCGGATTCGCGCCGCAGGCGCGATTACTGGGGGAGTTCTATGACCATACTCAAGACCGTCGTCGTGATTTTCAGCTCCGGCAGCCTGCTCGGGCTGGCCGGTTGTGCGCTGCACGCCAGAACCGACTCTGACCCGCGGGTCTCGGTCGCCGCCTGCCACAGTTTCAGCTTTGCCGACGGAGGAATGCATCGCCCCGAGGCCGCCTCGGCCTTTGGTAACCCATTGAATGAGAAGCGCCTGCGTGAGGCGATTGCGGCGAACCTCGGCTTGCGGGGCTTGCCGATCGCCGCCGAAGGCGCTGCTGCTGACTGCACCGTGGGCTATGCGATCGGCTCGCGCCTGGCCCCGGATCCGGCGGAACCACGCGTGAGCTGGGGGCTGGGTTGGGGCGGCTGGAGCCATCACGGCCTGGGCGGCGCGGTGGCCTGGAGCGCGCCGTATGATTATCGCGAAGGTCGCGTCACCGTCGATCTGTACGACACGCGTTCGCACGAAGCCCTGTGGCATGCCTACGTCGATGAAGACGTGACACGGCTGACAGGTGCCGACGCGGAGCAGCGCATCAAGGCGGTGGTGACGGCCATCTTCGAGAAATTCCCGGCTGCGATGACTGCGGCGCCGGCGGCGGGCGCAAGCAAGTCCTGAGCGCGGGCTGCATTAAGCGCATTTCACGAATCGCGGCAGCCAATGCGGCAATACTGCGACTGCCCCGAAGAGCTTGGGGTAGCCATGAAACTCAGGAGTCAGTATGAAGTCCCAGATTGCCATTGTCGCGGCCGCCCTGGTCGCTGTGTCTGCAGCCCCGATGTTCGTTGCCGCTGCCGATGCGCCGGCAGCCACGCCACCGCCTGCGGCGAGCGCGCCCGCCGCTGATGCTTCGAGCGCGAAGCCGATGATGCACAAGAAGCATCACGCCCACCGCAAGGCCAAGACTGCCGACAGTTCCACCACGACGAGCAAGTAAGCGAGGAATTCCCCAGAATTCCGGGCAGGGCGCCATGGGGCGCCCTGTTTTTTTGCGCCCATCGGCACGGCAGCGGACCCTTCCCGGGGGCTCTGGAAACCACTGCGGTTAGTGGTAGGGTGGCCGGATGAACCATGGGGTCCGGCGCGCCGTCGGAGGATTTGTCTGTGCGGCGCTGAGCGTCGCAGCGCTGCTGTTCGGCGGTTGTACGCGCGAGCCTTCCGCCCGGCTCTCCTTCAACGAGACCGTGCAGCCGATCCTGTCGGAATACTGCTACGGCTGTCATGGCCCCAGCTCCAGCTCGCGCAAGGCGGGACTGCGGCTCGATCATCCGGAATTCGCCTACGCGCCGCACGGTAAGTTCGGTCCGGCGATCATTCCGGGCCAGCCGGAACGCAGTCCGCTGGTCCGGCGCATCGAGGCGAAGGATCCCGATGAACGCATGCCTCCGCCCGAGGCGCACAGGCAGCTGAAGCCCGGGCAGATCGCAGCCCTGCGGCAGTGGATCAAGGAGGGCGCGCATTACGAGACGCATTGGGCCTTCGTGGCACCGAGGCTTCCAGCGCCGCCGGCGACCAGGCGTACCGACTGGGCGCAGAACGGGATCGACCGCTTCATTCTCGCGCGCCTCGAGAGCGAGGGCCTCGCGCCCTCAGCGCAGGCCGACGGCCGTACCATCATCCGGCGCGTCAGCTACGATCTCACGGGTCTGCCGCCCACGCCTGAAGAAGTGGCGGCGTACCTCGCCGACCGTTCCGGCGACGCTTATGAAAAACTCGTTGATCGCCTGCTGGCGAGTCCGCGCTACGGCGAACACCGCGCCCGCTATTGGCTCGACGTCGCCCGCTATGGGGATACCCACGGCCTGCACCTGGACAATTTCCGCAGCATCTGGCCGTATCGCGACTACGTCATCAGGGCCTACAACGGGAATAAACCCTACGACCAGTTCGTGCGCGAGCAGCTTGCGGGCGATCTGCTGCCGGCGCGGAACCCCGATCAGCTCGTCGCCACCGGCTATATCCGCGCCGGTATCAGCTCCGGTGAAGGCGGCACCCTGGTCGAAGAGCTGCGCGTCAACAACAAGCGCGAACGTGCGGAGGCCTACGGTGCCGCCTTTCTCGGTCTCACGGTGGGCTGCGCCAACTGCCATGATCACAAGTTCGACCCGCTCACGCAGCGGGATTTCTACCGGCTCACGGCCTTCTTCAACAACCTCACCGAAGATCCCTCGAACGACGATCGCAACGATTGGCCGCCGTTCGTGCGCCTGCCGACGGCGGAGAATCGGGCTGCCTACGAGCAGACCTTCAGCACGCGCAGCACAGTCCTGCGGGAGATCGATGCGCGCCGTGCCCAGGCCCGCGGGCTGATCGCGGCCTGGCTGGCGCAGTCGGCACAGGCCCCGCAGCCGGTCAGCACCGACGGACTGCTGGCGCACCTGCGTTTCGACGAACAGCGGGGCGCCGAGTTTCTCAACTCTGCGCCCGGGGCGAGTGCCAGGACCGTGACGGCGACGGGGGGTGCGCCAATCTGGGGGGAGAACACCTGGTTGTGGCCCGCGATGCGCATGGACACGAGTACGCGCCTGGAGCTTGCTGACCTCGGTGACGTGGAATCGACGCAGCCGTTTTCCGTGGGCACCTGGCTTATGCCGTACCTGGAGACCGCGTCGTCGGAGAGCGCGCACTTCGGCGCCATACTGGGGCGCGTCGATGCGGCGCAGCAGGGCCGGGGATGGGAGCTCTACTACACCGAACAGAAGGTGGACCCGAAGAAACCCCTGTTCCGCGGCCGGCTCGTGTTCCATCTGGTGCACGCCTGGCCCGGCAACGCCCTGGACGTCGAGACGCAGGAACTCCTGCTCGAGCGGGGTCACTGGAATCATGTGCTGGCGACCTATGACGGCACGGGCCGCGCCTCCGGCGTGCGCCTGTATGTCGACGGCCGGCCACAGGCCGTCAGGGTGGTGAAGGATGCACTGGCAGGGACGATACGCACGGCCGTGCCGCTCGAGTTCGGGCGCCAATACCCGGATGCGAATCCACTGCGCCAGTCCCGCTACCAGGATTTCCGCTACTACGCGCGGGCGCTCGATCCGGAAGAGGCGGCGCGGGTGGCTGGCGAGGACTATGTAAGCGTCGTAACGCGCCGGCCGATGGCGAGCTGGAGTGAGGACGAGTTCAAGGCGGTCAGTGATTTTTATTTTTCGCAACAAGACGAGATCACGCGCGCGCTGATCGCGCGACTGCCGGCGCTCAATGCCGAGCTGGACCGGCTCGCCGCAGGAGGCGATCTCGCCCTGGTCAGCGAGGAGGGCAGCGGGCTCGCCTACGCCGACGTTTTGACCCGCGGTATCTACAGCCAGCGACGCGAGCGCGTGCGTCCCGGTGTGCCGCAGTTCCTGCCGCCACTGCCCCCCGGCGCGCCGCTGGACCGGCGCGGGCTGGCGGACTGGACGGTCAGCGCGGCCAATCCGCTCACGGCGCGCGTGGCGGTCAACCGCATGTGGCAGGAGCTGTTCGGCACGGGTCTGGTGGAGACGACCGAGGACTTCGGCACGGTGGGCGCACGGCCCTCGCATCCGCAGCTGCTGGAGTGGCTGGCGGTGGATTTTCGTGAGCATGGATGGGACGTCAAGCGCTTCTATAAGCAGCTGGTGATGTCGGCCACCTATCGCCAGTCGGCGCTGATCACGCCCGAGCTGCTGGAGAAGGATCCGAGGAACCGGCTGCTCGCCCGAGGTCCGCGCTTCCGCATGGAGGCCGAGATGCTCAGGGACACCGCGCTCGCGGCGAGCGGCCTGCTGGTCGAGAAAATCGGCGGGCCGAGCGTCAAGCCCTACCAGCCGCCGGGGGTATGGGAGGCGGGCGGGTTTCCGAGCAGCGACACCACTGCCTACAAGCAGGACCACGGGGAAGCGCTCTATCGGCGCAGCCTCTATACCTTCTGGAAACGCATGGCGACCATGCCCAACATGGATACCTTCGATGCCCCGGTGCGGGATGCGGCCTGCACCCGCCGGCAGCGCACGAACACGCCGCTCCAGGCACTCGTGGTGATGAACGACCCGCAATGGCTGGAAGCCGCGCGCCGGCTGGCCGAACGGGTGTTGACGCATGAGGCCGCGACCGATGCACAGCTCGATTACCTGGGCGAGCTGCTGCTCGCGCGCCCGTGGCATCCGCAGGAAAAGCAGGTACTTGCCAGGATGCTGGGCGAACTCGAAACCGTCTATGCCCGCGATGCCGCCGCTGCTGCCCGACTCATCGCCGTGGGCGAATCCAAACCCAACCCGCGCATCCCGGCGCCGCAGCTGGCCCCGTGGATGCTGGTGGCGAGCGCCGCACTCAATCTCGATGCCACCGTCAACAAGTAGCGCTCAGGGAGTATTCGATGAGCCCACGCAGACATAGCCGCAGGCAATTCATCGGCCGGATGGGCGGGGTGCTCAGCTGGGCCAGCCTGGCTGCGCTGATGGGCGCCGCCGGCGCGGCCGGACCTGCTGGAGCCCAGAGTCCGGGACCGCCCAATTTTGCACCGCGCGCCAAACGTGCGATCTCGCTGTTCATGTCTGGCGCGCCGCCGCAGATGGATCTGCTTGATTACAAGCCCAGACTCGCGGCCTACTACGACAGCGAGCTGCCCGATTCCGTGCGCGGTTCGCAGACTCTGACCGGCATGACGGCCGGACAGTCGCGCTTTCCCATTGCACCGTCCTACTGGAAGTTTGCCCGATACGGCGCGAGCGGCCGCTGGGTCAGCGATCTGCTGCCCTGGACGAGCCGGATGATCGACGAGCTGACCCTCATTCACACCGTCAATACCGACGCCATCAATCACGAGCCGGCCATCCTGCTCATGAATACCGGCAACATGGTGCCGGGCAAACCGAGCCTGGGCGCGTGGCTGTCCTACGGTCTGGGAAACATGAACGAGAATCTTCCGGCCTTCGTGGTGCTCAATTCCCGGCTCATTCCCGGCGCCGATAACCAGCCCATTGCTCCGCGCCTGTGGGGCAGCGGCTTTCTCTCTAGCGAACACGCTGGCGTGGCGTTTCGCTCGCAGGGTGATCCGGTGCTGTATCTCAATGATCCCGACGGGATGAGCCGCGAGACGCGCCGGGCACTGGTCAGCGGCATTAACGCCGTCAATCAGCTTACTTATGAGGAAGTTGGCGATCCGGAGACTCACGCGCGCATCAGGCAGTATGAAATGGCTTTTCGCATGCAGACCTCGGTGCCGGAGTTGACGGACACGGCCAATGAACCGAAGTCGACGTGGGAACTGTATGGCGACGACGCCAGAGTGCCGGGCACTTTCGCGTACAACTGCCTCCTGGCCCGCCGCATGGCCGAACGCGGCGTGCGCTTCACACAGATCTACCAGCGCGGTTGGGATGTCCACAAGAATGTGGTGGGCAATCTGCCCAAGCTGTGCGCCGCGACCGACCGTGGCTGCTACGCGCTCGTTACCGACCTGCAGCGCCGCGGCCTGCTCGCCGACACGCTCGTCATCTGGGGCGGGGAGTTCGGCCGCACGGTCTACAGCCAGGGTGGCCTCACCCGGGACAACTACGGGCGCGACCATCATCCCCGGTGCTTTACGATGTGGATGGCCGGTGGCGGCGCTAATCCCGGGATCGCCCACGGGCAGACCGACGACTTCAGCTACAACATAGTGGAGGACCCGGTGCACGTGCGCGACATCAACGCCACCGTCCTGCATCTGCTCGGCATTGATCACGAGAAACTCACCTACCGCTTCCAGGGCCTGGACCAGAAGCTCACCGGCGTGGTTCCCGCCAAGGTCGTGACGGAGCTGCTCGCGTGAGATTTCCGGAAACCCACCGCATCTCGAACTGACATGGGCACCCGCGCTCGCCTGGCGCTCATCGCGCTCGTGCCGATCCTCGGGCTGTTCTGCCTGCTGGTCTTTGCACCGCCCGATGGTCTCGAGCGCGCTTCGCTCGCGCAGTTCTTCGGGCATTTTCACCCGCTCGCGGTGCACCTGCCGATCGCGCTGCTGCTGCTCGTGCCGCTGATGGAAATCGCAGGCGCGAACCCGCGGCGTGCGCATATCCGCGCGGCCGCGGCCTTTGTACTCGGGCTGGGCGTTATCGCGGCGATCGTCACCCCACTGCTGGGCTGGCTCCTGGCCTGGAGCGGCGGTTACGAGGGCGCACTGGTCACGCGCCACATGTGGGGTGGTGCTACGCTCGCCGCCGCCTGCTGGATCACCTGGATACTGCGCGGTCACTCCCGAGCGCTGTACCCGGTTGCGCTGCTCGCGACGGTCGGCCTCATGGCCTGGACCGGCTATCGCGGCGGGCAGCTCGCCCACGGCGAGGAGCACCTCACGCAGCACATGCCGCAGACGCTGCGCAGCCTGTTTGGGCTGCCGGCAATCGCCGGTGATGGCGCTGCCGACGGCGACCCGGCGACTTTCTATGGGGCCCGCATCGCTCCGATCCTCAAGGATCACTGCCTGCTGTGCCACAGCTCTGAAAAACACCGGGGAGGCCTGCGGCTCGGTACCTACGCCGCGATCATGCACGGCGGCAAGGATGGGCCCGTCATCGTCCCTGGTAATCCGCAGGCCAGCGAGCTGCATCGCCGCATCTCCTTACCCGCCGGCGACAAGGACGCGATGCCCGCCGAGGGTAAGCCGCACCTGTCCGCCGCCGATATCAAACTCATGGACCTGTGGATCGCTGCAGGCGCCTCCGCGACGCTGCCACGCGATGCCATTGCCGGTGCGGCCCGCGTGGAGGGACCCGAGCTGCCCAGCGCCCCCGACTTCCGGCCGCAGCTGCAACAGATTGCGGCGCTGGAAGCGTCCCTCGGCGTACAGCTCGTGCCGCGCTCACAGATCCCCACTGACGGGCTGATCCTGCGCACGGCCAGTTTTCCCGCGCACGCGAGCGATGCCACGATCGCCAGGCTGGCGCCCGTCAGATCGCTCATTGTCGACGCCGAGCTCGCCCGCACCGCCGTGACCGACGCGGGGCTGGCTCCGCTGGCGACGTTCACGAATCTGCGCAAGCTCGATCTTTCCTACACGGCGATTACCTCCAGCGGCCTGCGCGCACTCGCTCCGCTCAGGCAGCTCGAGACGCTCAACCTCACGGGCACGGCCACGAGCGCCGCCGGAGTGGCGTCATTGAAATCGAATCCGGCGCTCAAGCACATTTACCTCTTCCAGACACCGGCGGAAGAGTGAGCGCCGGGGCTCGTGTTATGTGCAACGCGTGCAGGCTGCGGAAATAAAGGCGGCGCAGAGTCCGGCGTGGCCGCTTTCCCAGCACCCGCCTTAACCGCGGCTGAAATCCAGCTGACACGAATGTAATTTTCAGCAGCACCCGGATCCAGCGGATTTGAGGCACTATTGCCGGGAGAGTGGGTCAGATCAGAAGCGAAAGGCTGGATGTATGAGCGGAGGACTGGCCATGTTGCCTAAACAAGCGATAGCAGTTTCCATCACTGGCGCGCTGGCGCTCATCGGGCTGCTGTTCGGCGCCGCCGCCAACGCAGCGAGCGATGACCCTCCCGCCCGTGTCGCCCACGTGAATCTCATCGACGGTAGCGGCCAGCTGAAGCTCGCCGGCACCGACAACTGGGTCGACGATTTGCTCAACCGCCCGCTGACCGGAGGAGACCGGCTGTGGATCGGATCCGGATCGCGCGCCGAGATGCACATTGGCTCGACGGCGCTGCGGCTCGGTTCAGGCACGGCCCTGCAACTCCTGGCCGTGGACGACCAGCGCGTGCGCCTGCGGCTGACGACGGGTTCGGTCAGCATACGAATCCGCGACCTCGACGGCGACGAGCGCTTCGAGATCGAGACGCCGCAGGGCGATATCTCCATACTGCAGCCGGGCGGCTATCGGCTCGACGTCGATGACCGGGACGAGCGCACTGCGCTGGCGGTGTGGAGCGGGCGCGCCGAAGTCAGCAATCGTAGCGGCACGCAACTGGTGCGCAGCGATGAGAGCGCCGAGCTGGTCGCTGGCGATGATTCCCCTATCCAGCTCGCCTCGGCCGGAGCCACTGACGCTCTGGACCTGTGGGCCGAGGATCGCGATCAGCGCGAAGAGGATTCGCGTGCGGCGCGCTATGTGTCGCGCGAAGTCGTCGGCTATGAAGAACTGGACGGCTATGGTGATTGGGTCGTGGATCCGGACTATGGCTCCGTGTGGGTGCCGCAGGTCGTCATGGTCGACTGGGCACCATATCGATTCGGCTACTGGAGCTGGATCGGGCCCTGGGGCTGGACCTGGATCGACGACGAGCCCTGGGGCTTCGCGCCCTGTCACTACGGCCGTTGGGTGAACGCCCGCCATGGCTGGGCCTGGGCGCCCGGCACTCGCGAGATCCATCATCCGGTGTTCGCGCCAGCCCTGGTCGCGTGGCGCGGCGACTCACGCCCCGATGGTGACGCACGGCATTCGCCGCGCGTCGGCTGGGTGCCACTCGGGTACAACGAGGTCTACGAGCCGCCCTACCGCGCCAGCCGCGATTACATGCGAGCGGCCAATCTCACCAACACGCATCTCGGCCGCGAGAACATTGATCGCTACCTTGAGCGCCGGCAGGGCGGCGGTGGCGCACACGAGGAGCACCGCTACGCCAATGCGAACGTGCCGGGCGCCTATACCGAAGTCTCCCGCGAGACATTCACTGGGGCCCAGCCCGTGGGGCGGAATCGCCTGCGCGCCAATCCTGGTGAGTCGCACCAGTCCCCCTTCAGCACCAGCACGCTCGAGGTACATTCGCCGCCACCCAGTGCCGGGCGCAGCTTCCCCGCCGACCGGATCGTCACGAGGACTGATCGGCCGGTGGCTGAGCGTTCGGTGCCCGAGACTTCCGTGATTCGCCAGCGCGAGACCGAAGCCGCAGGACCACAGGTCCGCCGGAACGATCGCCCGGCGTCGGCCCCCGTATATACCCCCGGCGAGCGCAGCCGGGAGCGTGCCAGCCCCACGGTGGACTACGAATCACAGCGGCGGTATGCACCGCCGGCAGGCGTGGTGCGCGAATCCCCGCAAGGGGTGCCGCAGTCACCGCCGCGATTCACGCCGCCAGTTCGCGAAGTGCCGGCAATGCGTGAGGCCCCGGTGATGCGCGAGGCACCCGCTGTGCGCCAGGCGCCCCCCGTCCGCGAGGCACCAGCTATGCGCCAGGCGCCCGCCGTCCGCGAGGCACCCGCGGCGCACGAGGCGCCCTCGGCTCCGGCCGAAAGCCACCAGCAGCGCGAGCCCGACCGCCGCTCCGACCGCAACACTCGCGACTGAACCCGGGAGCTCTCCACGGGACTCGCAGGGCCGCGGGCCGCGAGGCAGTTCGCTGTGTATGCTGCTGGCGGAAACCCGTTACATGTAACGGGCGGAGTTTCAGCGTTAATTGAACACTTGAGTTTCAGCGTTAGTTGAACACTGAACGCTCGAATGGCAGTGGGCAGGGGAAATGGAGGGAGCCCGCAGGGCGAGCGGAATGTCCCCCGCGCGGCG
>DASWFL010000037.1:0-5718 GCA_036394255.1 Steroidobacteraceae bacterium | reverse complement strand
CACACCGGCACAGGGATCGTCGAGAACGCCGACCGCAGGCGTCGCAACCGGTGCCGGCAAGACATCCGCAAGGCCGGCGGAGACAGCACCGAACCCTGCGATCAGCATGAGCGCTTGCAGCGTAGGCCAGGCGCGCCGGTGACGGGAGTGACACACGGGTGGATTTATATCATATTGGATTGCAAGAGCCGTTCCGGTAATGATTGCCTCAGTGATTGAAGCGGGCAGGGCGTGGGTGCGCGGGCATCGGCGTCTGCTCGTCGCGCTTGCCGCGCTCCTGATCCTGTATGCGCTGGCCGGTTTTCTGCTCGTACCGCGTCTCGCGCGCGATGCCATCCAAAGCTACGTGCGCAATGAACTGGGCCGGCATGTCGCGATCGCCTCGCTGCGCTTCAATCCCTTCAGCCTCACCGCAGACTTCCGCGGCGTGGCGCTGACCGAGGCGGACGGCGCAGCCATTGCCGGGCTCGATCGGCTCGTTATCAACGCGGAGCTGAGTTCAATTTTTCATCGGGCCTGGACGTTCAAGGAAATCCGCATTGATAACCCGAGCCTCAGCGCGGTCGTCAATGAAGACGGTTCGCTCAATCTCGACAGGATCCGTCCGATCGCGCCCGAGGGGACGCCGGCGCGGGCCGGCCCGAGCGCCATTCCGGCCCTGCGTATCGCCCTGTTTGCCGTCCGTGGGGGCCGCGTTCACTTCGAAGATCGGAGCCGCGGCAAGCCGTTTGCAGCCACGCTGCAGCCGCTGGAGTTCACGCTCCAGGATTTTAGAACCGCACCGCGATTTGAAAACAGCTACCAGTTCGAGGGAACGACCCTGGCCGGGGAGCGACTGGCCTGGGCTGGTGAATTTACGGTGCAGCCGCTTGGATCGAGCGGCAGGTTTTCGATCAACGGGCTCAGGGCGGCGACTATTGCCGCCTACCTGCAGGATGCCTTGCCCTTCGGCATGCCTTCCGGCGCACTCGATGTACAGGGTGAATACCGCGCCTCCCTGGGTGCCAGCCTCGGGCTTTCGGTTCAACTGCCGATCGTGCAGCTGCGTGAGCTCAGCATCATGCCGAAGCAGGGCGATGCGGCCAACCCCTGGATACGGGTGCCTGAGCTGAGGTTCACGGACACGAGGATGCGGCTCGGCGAGCGGACCCTCTCCGTCGGCAAGCTGGAAGCGGTGGGCGCGCAGCTTGCGGTGTGGCGCGAGCCTGACGGCCAGCTGAACCTGCAGAAGCTGTTTCCCGCGCGCGCACCCGTTCCGGAGCCGACGCACCCGGTCGCATCGAGCCAGGCAGGCGTCACCGCCGCGGCCTCCGGCGCGGAGCCCGCCCACTGGACCGTGAGTGTGGCCAGCGCGCAGCTGCGTGATGTCGCAGTGCACGCCGAAGATCGCACGACGAATCCCGCCGTGGTCGCCACACTGGCCCCGATCGCCGTGACGGTCAGCGGCTATTCCACGGCACCGGGAAGCAAGCTGACCGTCGACGCTTCGATCGGTATGGCACAGGCCAGCCTGGGCGCCCGGGGCCAACTGAGTGTGGAGCCGTTGAGCGCGGACTTAAACCTCGGCCTCAAGGATTTCGACCTCAACGTGCTGCAGCCCTATGTCGCACAGCATGCCGACCTGCAAGTGCGCCGCGGACGCCTCACGGCGCAAGCCAGGCTGGTGCTCGCCGCTGCGCCCGCGCGCCGCCAACCCAGGCTCAAGCTCGGTGGCGATTTTGAGGTCGCCGATCTTCTGACCCGCGATGGATTGTTGCAGAACGATTTCATCACTTGGCAATCGCTGCGGGTGTCTGGGTTTGCCTATCAGCAAGCGCCGGACCGCCTCAGCATCGAGCGCGTGGTGGCGCGACAGCCCTATGCCCGCGTGATCATCAGTGCCGACGGCAAGCTGAATGTGGCAGCGGTGCTGCGCTCGAGGCAGGAGGCCGTCGGCTCGCGCAGCACCACGGCCAGCGCGCCGGGCGTAGCGCGGCCGGCCCCGGCCACCACCGCGCCGATGCCGATGCGCATCGGCACGGTACTGATCGAAGACGGCACGGCGGATTTTGCGGATCATTCGATCCAGCCGAATTTTGCCGCACAAATGCAGACCCTGAACGGCCGTGTGGTGGGACTGTCCTCCGATCCGCAGTCGCGTGCTCAGGTCAGCTTGAACGGCAGCGTCGATCGCTATGCACCGGTATCGGTCTCCGGGCAGGTGAATGTCCTGTCGGCCTCGGCCTATACGGACCTGGCGATCGCGTTCCGCAACATGGAGCTGACCACCTTCAATCCGTACTCGGGCAAATTCGCCGGTTACAGCATTACCCAGGGCAAGCTCACGACCGAGCTGCACTACCACGTCGAAAACCGCAAGCTCGAGGCGCAGCATCACGTGGTGCTGGATCAGCTCGAGTTCGGTGCCGCCACGGAGAGCAAGCAGGCCGTGCCGTTGCCGGTCAAGCTCGCCGCTGCACTGCTCAAGGATCGCAACGGCGTGATCGATATCAACCTGCCGGTCTCCGGTAGCCTGGATGACCCGAATTTCCGCGTCGGCCCGATCGTCTGGAAACTGTTCGTCGGCCTGCTGAGGAAGATCGTCACGGCACCGTTCGCGCTGCTGGGCTCGCTCTTCGGTGGCGGCGCGGAGCTCGCCTTCGTCGATTTCGCACCCGCCTCAGCAATGCTGGCGCCGCAGCAGACGCAGAAGCTCGCGCAATTGTCGAAGGCGCTCGCGGAACGGCCGCAGCTCAAGCTGGATATTCCGCTGCACACGGGGAGTGTCGAGGATGATGCGGCCATCGCCAGGGGTGCGCTGGAGCAGGCGATCAACGCGCGGCTGCCGGCCGCGCCGGCAGGGGCGCGGGGCACACCCAGGGCCGGCCCGGGTGCCGCCACCGTCTCGCCCCGAACGCGCGCGCTGGCCGAGCTTTATCAGGCGACATTCGGTGCTCCGCCCGCGTATCCTCCACCGGAGCCCACGGAATCCGATCTCGACGCCGCACACGCTGCCTGGCTGGTGCAACAGCTGCTACCGAAGTTCGCTGCGAGTCAGGCGCAGCGCGACGCGCTCGAGCGCGGGCGCGCCGAGGCCGTGCAGGCGGCGGTCATGGGGAACGCCACCGTGGCGGCCGAGCGCATATTCCTGACCGAGCGCGCCTCGGGCGCCGGTCCGCCGGGGGCGGTGCGCATGGATTTGAAACTGCAGTGAAGGGAGTGTGATGACCATACCTTTAGATGCCGACCAGGCGCGCGAGCACGCCCTCAGCCGTGCGCTGCGCCCGCGCCACGTGTTCATGATCACGATCGGCGGCATCATCGGTGCCGGTCTGTTCGTCGGCAGCAGCGTGGCGATCAGCGCGGCGGGTCCGGCCGTCATCATCAGCTACGTACTGACCGGGCTGCTGATATTCCTGATCATGCGCATGCTGGGCGAGATGGCGGTCGGGATGCCGGGGGTGCGCTCGTTTACGGAGTTTGCGCGCGCGGGGCTGGGCAACTGGGCCGGCTTCAGCGTGGGCTGGCTGTACTGGTATTTCTGGGTCGTCGTCGTCCCGGTGGAAGCCATCGCCGGCGCGACGATACTGCGGGCCTGGTTTCCCCTGCCGGTCTGGCAAATCGGTGGCGTGCTGATGGCGTTGATGACCGCAGTGAACCTGATGTCCGCGCGTTCCTTCGGTGAGTTCGAGTTCTGGTTCGCCTCCATCAAGGTCGGCGCCATCATTTCCTTCATATTGCTGGCCGCTGCCTATGCCTTCGGGCTTACGTCGGGCCGGGGCCCGACCGTCGCGAATCTCTACACCCACAATGGCTTTGCGCCGTTCGGATTCGTGGCGGTCCTGGCGGCGGTAACGACGGTCATTTTTTCGATGATGGGTGCCGAGATCGTGACCATCGCCGCGGCTGAATCGACCGAGCCGGCGCGGGCAGTCGCGCGCATGACCTCGACCGTCATCAGCCGCATCATGCTGTTCTACGTCGGTTCCATCCTGATGATCGTCTGCGTCGTGCCCTGGAACCTGGTCAAGGCGGGCCAGTCGCCCTTCACCGATGCGCTCGCGGTCATGCACGTGCCGTGGGCGAGGACCATCATGAGTGCGATCATCCTGACCGCGGTCCTGTCCTGCCTGAACTCCTCGTTCTATATCGCCTCGCGCGTGCTGTTCGTGCTGGCCGGGCGAGGCGACGCACCGGGCTGGCTGGTCAAGACCAATTCGCGCCTGGTTCCGGCGCGTTCCGTGCTCCTGGCGAGCGCCGCGGGTTTCGCCGGCGTGCTGGCTGCGGTCGTCTCCCCCGGCGTCGTGTTTGCCTTCCTGGTGAACGCTTCCGGTGCACTGATCCTGTTCGTGTACCTGGCCATCGCCGTCTCGCAGGTGAGCCTGCGGCGCCGGGCGCAGCAGCAGGGTGCACCACCCCCGGCGCTACCGATGTGGTACTTTCCCTGGCTGAGCTACCTCGCCATCGCGGCCATGATCGCCGTGCTCATCGCCATGGCATTCACGCCCGCCCTGGCCAGCCAATTGTGGGTCAGCGTGCTGTCAGTGGCGATTGCGCTGCTGGCTTACCTCTGGGTGCGCCGGCGGCGCGGGCACTCCTAATCCAGGGCGTCCCACACCTGCTCCATTTTGCGGCGCATCGCCTCATCCGGCAGGCGGCCGCGAGCCGCCCGCTGATTGTCTTCGAGGTGGCTCACCTGGGTTGAGCCCGGTATCGTGCAGGTCACGGCGGGATGCGCAACCACGTACTTGAGCAGGAACTGCCCCCAGCTGTCCGCATCGATGTCGGCCGACCAGCCTGGCAGTGGACGGGATTGCAGCCGCGTGAACAGCGAGCCGGTTGCGAACGGGATGTTGGCCAGTACGCCAATCTTGCGCTCCAGGGCGAGCGGCAGGATGGTCGTCGCCGCATCGCGATTGGCGAGCGAATAGTCGACCTGAATGAAATCGAGCGGATACTTTCGCATGAAGTCCGCCATCTGAGGGTGCCGGGCCACACGCGAAGTCGTAATGCCGATATAGCGTATCCGGCCGGCACGTTTCCACTGTTGCAGCGTCGGCATGAGTTCATCAACCCCGTCGAGGTTGTGGACCTGCAGCAGGTCGATGCGCTGCACCTTCAGGCGATCCAGCGAACGCTGAAAACTCGCTGCGCCGCCATTGCCGCCACCAGGGAATCCGCCCGCGGTAAGCTTGGTGGTGAGGAACATGCCCTCGCGAATCCCCAGCGCCGCGAGAGCGTCGCCGATGAGCGCCTCGCTGTCGCCATAGGCCGCGGCCGTGTCGATCACGGTGCCGCCCAGCTCGCGCATGCGCTTGATTTCCGCCTGAATGGCGTCGCGGGCGCTGGCGCGGAACTTGTCCGTGCCCAGGCCCACGACCGGCAGGCGCTCGCCCGTGCCGGGTATGGCCTTCGTCACCAGCGGCGCCAGGGAACCCGTGTCCGCCCAGGCCGCGCGCGGCAAGGCGAGGGCGGCACCGATCGCCAGGCTTGCCCGCAGCACCTGTCGCCTGGATCTGGGAAACTGAAGGCGGTTCCTCATGGGCTGAACCTCTCTATTCCGGGTGTTGCGGCAGCGGAGCAGACTCGATCGGGAGTGTTTGATTATAGTGCCGCTACGGAGCAGCAGCGAAACTCGTCTAGTTAAATGGGTGTGAACAGAAAGAAGCGCGCAGCGGCAGGTGCAACCGCGTCGGCAAGCGTGGCGGTGCCGGCGGGTGTGGCGCGCGGGGCCGCGAC
>DASWFL010000036.1:0-2441 GCA_036394255.1 Steroidobacteraceae bacterium | reverse complement strand
GTGCGTGCGTGGTGCTGCGATCGCGGTGGGCGTAAGCCACCGCCATGCCGTCCTCGAGGCCAGGCGCCAGCGCATAGCGCTGGCAAAGGCCGGGGCTGCGCGCGATCAGCGCCAGACCCTTGCCGTCGTGCAGCAGCTGCTTGTGGCCGGGGATGCGCCAGAACGCGAAGGCGGTGGCCTCCGGAGGCGGGTCGGCATCCGGGTGAAGCTGCACCACGGCCTCATGGCCGGGGAGCCAGGCAGGATGCGCGTCACGCGCATCCAGGGTCGGGTCTTCCAACAAACGCAAGCCCCAATGATGCGCAGCGTCGGGGCGGCGCGCACGGCGCAGCCAGTCGATCCGGTAGTCGGGATGGCGGCGCAGGTACTCCCAGGCCAGTGCGAGCGTGTCCAGGCACAGGACGTAGAGGTAGGCGGCAGTCGGATACCAGGGCGCGAAGTGGCGCAGCTCGGCCATGACGCAAGCTCCCATATAACCGCAGGACTGCCGTCACAGATTTCACATGCAAACTTCACCGCGTCGAACCAGCATCCAATCGTGAATAAGCTGGTAGATTAGTAACTTGCGTGTCAAGACGAAATGCATCGGATGGGTTGCATGGATCGTCTGAATGCGACGGTGGCACGCGAGGACATACGCGCCTCCTGCGATATCCACCGTGCCCGATGCCACGGCCGGCATCATGACCGTTTGCGTCACGATGGCACCGATTTGTTGCAATAGTGTGGACTAAGGCCGGACGGGTCCGGGGCAAGACCGAAAGAGTCTCAATGCGCCCGGCTTGGCCTGGGCGCGAACGGCTCAATCGAGGATGGAGCCGTTCTCCTGGGCCAGCCGTAGGTACTCCGACAACGGGCGCACCGCCCGGAAATACCGGTCCCGCATCACGGGCTGTTTGCTCGGCCCGACGATGGATGCGAGATCGGACAGCTTGATTTTGCCCAGCTCGGGCATGCCGATCCCCAAGTCGATCAGGCCATGGGCCGTATCGCCGTCGGCGGGGTCGAGCGACACCAGCAGCCAGGTGGCGTGTGCATCCGGCGTGAACAGCCGCACCACGGGCAGCGGGTCGATGACCCGGCCAGCGGCGCGGGCCTGGCCGTGTTCCAGCAACAGCCTGCGCTCGTCCTCGGTGATGAGCTGGTTCATGAGCGTCCCCTCATTCGCACAAAACCGCCGAAGCGTGAAAGCGCAAAACCGCATTGGCGGGTTTGTGGAAAGGCACGGACGCGGCTTTGCGCTTCTGTGAGAAGCCGCAGATACGGATTTCCGTAAAAGCACGAAAGCGGCAGGCGGGCATGGTTGAACACTATAGATTGTAGTCCTATAGGGCGCAATCGGCTGTCATCTTGGATTTTGGGGAGATCCAGGGTTGGCAGCGAAACATACATTGTCGGAGGCACTAAAGACCATCAGGAAAGCGCGTGGATTGAGCCAGGAGGCGTTCTCCGACGTGTCCAGCCGCACCTACATGAGCACGCTGGAGCGCGACCTCAAAAGCCCCACCTTGAACAAGCTGGCCGAGCTGTGCGAGGTCATGGAGGTGCACCCGCTCACGCTGCTGACGCTGGCCTATGCCGGCGACGATCTGCAGCAGGTCGATCAGCTTCTGGTGCAGGTGCGCCAGGAGTTGGAGACTGTGGCGAAGAAGAGTGACACGCCATAGCGTGCGACGTCGCTGGCGTGGCCGATCCGGCGCTGCCGGTTCGGGGGATTGCAGGGGCGCCAAGCATCGCGCGGCGGGGATAGGCCGCAGGGCTTTCCCCCGGAGGCAAGCGCAGCGCGCAGCGCCGCAGGCGCGAAGGCGTGAGGGATTGGAGCCGGATGGCCGTGACGGCGAAGTCGGCACGGGGCGCAGCCCGTAAAGCCCGGCGGTGCACGGCACCGACACGCCCGGCCGTTCTTGCAAACCGAAGGCTGCAACGTTCAGGAAGCAACTCGACACGGCGCAGCCCAGGCGGTGGTGTCGCCTCCTTGAAGTGCCGCGAAAGCAGCACAGCGCCCCGCCGCAATGGGCGGGGCGCTGGCAGCCGTCACGCCGCTTGGGGCTTGCTGCGCGACCAGATCAGGTCGTGTGTCCCGTCCTCGCCTTCGCCTTCGATCAGGCGGGCATAGACCGTGGCCGGGAATGAAGGATCGTCGAGGGTCACGGAGATGTATTCCCGCCCGGCCTCGCTGGTCTTCTTCCATGCCGCGCCGATGTCGTGGCTGGCGGCCTGCAGGCGAAAGTCCGGGGCCTTCTCGTTGTCGCCCTTGTCGTTGGGCACCAGCTTGACCTTGACGTTGAGCGTCAGGGTGCGAAGCGTGCCGGTGTAGCCGTCTTTGTCTGCGGTGAAGCTGCCGATGTTGGCCATGATGGATCTCCTTTTGGTGGAACAAGGTTCGCGCCCATCGCGTCCTTGTTGTGATCCGGCCGGCGGGGGACGGGCGGGCTGCACCG
>DASWFL010000035.1:0-1587 GCA_036394255.1 Steroidobacteraceae bacterium | reverse complement strand
CTGAAGCGCTGCTGGATGCGTCCGAGCTGGAATTCGTCCTGCAGCCACAGGCGCTCGTCGGTATTGGACACATGCGCGAACTCGGCGCCGATCGATCCGCAATAGATCTGCTCGAGGCGCGCGAGTATCTCGCGCAGGGTGGCGCGCTTGTCGATCCACTCATTGCGGCTGCCGGTGTAAAATTCGGTGTCGAGATCGCCTTCGCCCAGCCCCAGTTGCGAAAGATCGAGCACCCGCGGCCGTTCGCGCTGCATCAGCCCGAGCGGGTCGATGCGGGCGATCAGATGCCCGCGATTGCTGTAGGCCTGCATCAGCCGTGAAACGGCGCCCTGCTTTTCACTCGCGACGCCCTCGCGCTCACCACTGCTGGCGGGAGCGGCCCGCCGTGCGGGGAGGGCCACGAGAATCGGACCTGGTGGCTGCTCGCGGCCAGGACGAGCCGGCAGTGCATCGAAGTACGCTCGCCACTGGGCGCTCACGCCCTGCGGGTCGCGCAGGTACGCCTGGTAGAGTTCTTCGACATACGGCGCATTGCCCGCCGACAAAGGCGTGGAAGCAATCCACTCGGATAAGGATGGGCCCATCGGCAGAGATTACCTGAAAATCCGCCACGAGAGCGGGCGCAAAAACATCAGTCCGCTCAAAGACGTAGGCGCGATGCCCGCACCAATGTCTAGTCTATCGGATGGGGCCTCGTTGCCCACCCGAGGCGTGTTCATGATCGAAACGGTGCGTCACGGCGACGCTCTGTCCCGGCGCCAGGACGCCCAATCCAACCTCAGCGCGGCCTGCCGCCGCCAGGTTGAAGCAGTCCGGCACCTGCGTCACGGGCTCCACGCAGACGAAGTCCAGCCGCGGCGGACTGAACACCACCAGCCACTCCACGCGCGCCGAGGCCGTGATGCGCAAGGCACTGCCGTCGGGCCACAAGACCCGTGCGGTCCCGCCGAACCCGGCGAAGCAATTGTCGATCGCCACACCGTCCAGCGCGCAACCGGCCGGCAGATTCCACTCGGGCGGCAGCGGCACGCAAGCGAGCGGCAGCGTCTCGGCATCGGTCAGCCAGACCTCGCACGCCTGCGCCTGAATCCGCGTGCCCGGCGGACGCACGATGTAGGGGTGCTGGCCAAGCCCGTAGGGCATGGGCAGATCATGGGTGTTCTGCAGCTCGAGCGTGATTTGCAGACCGGCGTCATCCAGGACGAAATGCTGGTGGGCGGCGAATGCATAGGGCCACGCCGCGCTCGCCGGGCAGCTGCAGTTGAGCGTGCATTCGCGGCTCGACGCATCCGCCACCTGCCAGGCCCGCACGGCGCCCAGACCATGCAGGGGATGCGCGAATCCGGGCAGGTTCCGCGGCAGTGCGTGCGCCCGGCCGTCGAATACAAAGCGTCCGTCGCGAATCCGGTTGGCATAGGGCAGCAGCGGCCAGCAGCCCAGTTCGAAGGGCAGGTAGCGTGTCGCCGGCGGCGTAGGCCGGAACAGCGCCCGCCAATCGCCCTGCTCATCCAGGGCTGCAAACGCGGCCACCGCACCACCGAGCTCCGGCCAGATTTCGCTGCGCAATCCGGCGGCGCGCAGCACGAT
>DASWFL010000034.1:0-1815 GCA_036394255.1 Steroidobacteraceae bacterium | reverse complement strand
ATCGGGCCACCGCGACGCTGTGCTTCGATTGGGACGAGAATCAGGCCCTCGAGCAACTCAACCTCTGGGCCTCGCAGCCGTTGGCCGTGAATGCCAGCGCCTGGCACGACGGGCGGCTGCATGTGCGCCTCGCCGGCGCGGCCGCTGCCGTGAACGCGGCCTGCGACAGGCTGGGCGGCGCTGCGGTTGCTCCCGATGCGGCACTGTCCTGGTGGCGGAGCCTGCGCGATCAGAGCGGCGATTTCTTTTCGCTGAGCGACGCGGACCTGGCTCGCGGCGACTGTCTCTGGCGGCTGTCCGTGCCGGCCACCGCCGCGCCCGTCGGATTGCCCGGCCGCCAGTTCATCGAGTGGCATGGAGCAGAGCGCTGGTGGCGCACCACCGTGGAGCCCCGAGAGGTGCGCGCGGCCGCCGCGCTCGCGGGTGGACACGCCACGCTGATCCGGGGCGCCGACAGGTCCGCCGGAGTGTTCACGCCTCTCAGCGATGTTCTGATGCGGATTCACCATGAATTGAAACAGGCCTTCGATCCCGAGTGCGTGTTCAATCCCGGGCGTATGTACGCCGAGCTGTAACGCTGCCATGCAAACGCATTTGAGTCCCGAATTCGCGGACACTCCGGACGGCGAAGAGGCGCAGGCCATCATCCGCAAATGCGTGCATTGCGGGTTCTGCAACGCGACCTGCCCGACGTATCAATTGCTGGGCGATGAGCTCGATGGGCCGCGCGGACGAATATACTTGATGAAGCAAGTGCTCGAGGGCGGGGAAGTCACGCGCAGCACGCAGCGACATCTGGATCGCTGCCTGACCTGTCTGAATTGCCAGACCACGTGTCCGAGCGGCGTCGAGTACGGGCATCTGGTGGATATCGGCCGAAAGATCGTGGATGCGCGGGTGGAGCGCCCGGCGCCGGAGCGGACGGTGCGCTGGCTGCTCCGGGAGGGACTCACGTCGCCGCTGTTTGCGCCGGCGCTGCGGGTGGGCCGCGCGGTGCGGCCGCTCTTGCCGGCCGTGCTCAGGAATAAGGTGCCGCGGCGTCCCGGAGAGCGCGCAGCGAGCGCTGCGCCGCTCGAGCATCGCCGCAAGGTGTTGATGCTCAGAGGCTGCGTCCAGCCTTCGATGATGCCCAATATCGACATCGCTGCGGCGCGCGTGCTCGATGCAGCCGGCATTCAGGCCGTGTATGCCGGCGGTACCGGCTGCTGCGGCGCCGTGCGCACGCATCTCGGCGACCACCATGGAGGCCTCGACGACATGCGCCGCAACATCGATGCCTGGCTGCCGTTGGTGTCTGCGGGCGGCGCCCAGGCGATCGTGACCTCCGCGTCGGCCTGCAGCCTCGCCATCAAGGAATATGGTCATGCGCTCTCCGGCGACGCGGAGTATGCCGACAAGGCCGCCCGAATCAGCGCGATGGCGTTCGATTTGAGCGAACTGCTTCCGGACCTCGTGCCCGCGTTGAAGGGCAAACTGCGGCTCGAAGGGCTGACGCGGCTGGCGTTTCACCCGCCCTGTACCCTGCAGCACGGCCAGAAATTGCGCGGCGGCGTCGAAACGCATCTGCGCACGCTGGGGTTCGAGGTCCATGTCGCGAGCGGCGAAAGCCACTGGTGTTGCGGCTCCGCGGGCACCTATTCGATGCTGCAGCCGGATCTTGCCAGGCAATTGCGCGACCGCAAGCTCGAGAATCTCGAGAAGATCGGAGCGCAAGTCATCATATCGGCCAACATGGGCTGCATCCAGCACTTGCAGACGGGAACGCTCACTCCGGTGAAGCACTGGGTAGAAGTGTTGGACCAGGCCCTGCCGGCC
>DASWFL010000033.1:0-3399 GCA_036394255.1 Steroidobacteraceae bacterium | reverse complement strand
CGAGCAGGCCCATCTGCATCTGGCGGTCCGGCCAGGCACGGACGTGGTGCTGGCCTGGGCGATCGCCGTGGAGCTGGAGCGGATCGGGGGTCTCGATCAGGCCTTCATCGCGGAGCATGTGCTCGGCTTCGACGCATTCATGGCGGTGGCGCGCGCCTATCCGGCGGAACGCGCGGCGGAAATCTGTGGTGTTGCATCCGAGGACATCCGGACGCTGGCGCTCTGGTATCGCGACGCCACACCCGCGGTCATCGCCTGGGGCAATGGACTGGAACGCAATCGCAACGGCGGGTCGGGACTGCGGGCCATTGCCGCTCTGCCGGCGCTCGCCGGCAAGTTCGGTGTCGCGGGCGGCGGACTCGTGGGTGGCGCAGGCCACGCCTTTCCGAAGACGCTGGACAGACTGACGCGCAGCGATCTGGTGCGGCCGCAGACGCGCACGCTCAACATCATCGACGTCGGCCGGCACCTGCTCGATGGTGAGCTGGACCCACCGCTCAAGGCCCTGTTCATCTACAACCACAATCCGCTGATCGTCCACCCGGATCAGAATCGTCTGAAGCGCGGATTGGCGCGTGAGGATCTGTTCATCGTCGGGATCGAAATTGCGATGACCGACAGCATGGCCTACGCGGATGTGATCCTACCGGCCTGCACACACTTCGAGCACGCAGACGTTTATGCGGCCTACGGCCAGCAGTACCTGCAAAGGGCCGAGCCGGTCATTCCGCCGGTGGGTGAGAGCCTGCCGAATACCGAAATATTCCGCCGCCTCGCCGTCCGCTTTGGTTTCAATGATGCGGCCTTCAGGCAAACGGACTCCGAGCTGATGGACGAGGCGCTGAACGCCGAAGATCCACGCATGCAGGGCCTGCGCGCGAGCGCCGTGCCCACCGATCGGGCACTCCGCATGGAATTTGCCGGCCAGGAACCGGTGCTGTTCCAGAATGTGTCGCCGCGCACGCCCAGCGGCCGGATCGAGCTGGAATCCGCGCTGCTCGGTGCTCGCTACGGGGCGGCCCTGCCAGGCTACCAGCCGCTGATTTCAGCCTATCCGCTGACACTGATCACTCCGGCTTCCGACCAGCGCATCACCTCCACCTTTGGCGGCCTCGCGGCCAATGACGCCACGCCCGTGCTGGAGATGAATCCGGCCGACGCCATGGCGCGCGGTCTCGTCGATGGGTCGCGGGTGAGGGTGTGGAACGACCAGGGCCAGGTCTTCCTGCCGCTGCGCATCACCGCGGCCGTGCGTCCCGGCGTGGTCAGTTCGGACAAGGGCGCCTGGTTGCGGACGAGCCCCAATGGCCAGACGGTGTCCGCGCTGGCCCCGACGCACAAGGCGGATCTTGCGGACGGGGCCTGCTTCAACGACACGCGTGTCGATGTTGCTACGCCGCAGACGTAGCCTCAGCGCGCCCTGACGTCGCCTTTCGGCGTCAGGCTGAACGGCGACTTGCGGTTCAGCATCATAGATTACCCAACCCGTTCACGGGTTTCCGGGCCGCTGCCGCATAGGATTCTCAGTCAGGAATTGCAGGCCGGAGCCGACCATGTCTATCCGCGCAATCTGCCTTGGGGCATTGGCCGCCGCAGCGGGCGGCGCCGTGCTGCTGGCGGGCTGCTCGGACCGGTCGGACAGCCTTTCCGGCCGGCAGGGGCAGGGCCGCGCGGCAGCGGCGCAGCGCATTGTCCTGGATCCCGTGACTCATCTGGCCACGTCGGCGCCGCAGGCCGACGCGCTGGCGGCTGCCCCGGATTCCAGCGCGAGCGCGGTCTCAGGCCGGCGCAGCCTGCCCACCGTGCCGGAAGAAGTGCGGCTCCCCGACGGCACCGTCGGCGTGAAGGTGGCGCAGCAGTACTTTCACACCATCGTCGTCTGCCGGCAGCGCGACGGCAGTTTTTCCCCGCAATGCCCGGCGGTGGCGGCGGGCGCCGGGCCTGCACCTGCGGCGGCGGGGGCAGGGCTGTGAGCTTCCCGTTCGCACGCGCGATGGTCGCAGTGCTGGGACTGGCCGCCATGGGCGCCGCACCGGCGGCCACGCTGACCATCCAGGTGATGGACTCAACGGGTGAGGGTTTCAATGATCCGACCCCCTTCACGCCGATCGGCGGCAACAATGCCACGACGCTGGGTCAGGCGCGCCTCAATGTCTTCACGGAGGCCGCCCGTCTCTGGGGGAGACTCCTCAACAGCCCCGTGAATATCGTCGTCGAGGCCAGCTTTGACCCGCTCAGCTGCAGCGCAAGTAGCGGTGTGCTCGGTTCGGCTGGACCGCTGTGGGTCTTCCACGATTTTCCGGGCGCACCCCTGCCAGGGGTCTTCTATCCGGCCGCGCTCGCCGACGCCCTGGCGGGACAGAATCTGGCGTCCAAGTCGGACATCACGGCGCAGTTCAACAGCACGATCAACGGCACGCCGGGCTGCCTCGGCGGCAGCTATTTCTACTACGGCTTTGATCATCAACTGGCCGGCCACAATGACGGGCGCAGCTATGTGGCGGACCTGCTGGGCGTCGTGCTGCACGAACTGGGTCATGGCTTAGGGTTCGTGTCCATCGTCGATCAGAACGGCATGGGCGTCACGGGCACGGACAATGTCACGCGCCTCGGCGTGTACGACCAGTTCCTGTACGAGGAATCCCTGAGCATGTTCTGGCCGGAGCTGACCGCGGCGCAGCGCGCGCAGTCCGAGATCGGGCAGTCCGTGATGGGGAACGCGGCGCTGGTATGGAATGCGCCGCAGGTCAACGGGAATCTGGCGCGCCTCACGCAGGGCCTCAGCGCAGGCGGTCATCTGAAGATGTATGCACCTGCGACCTTTGACGCGAGTTCGTCGATCTCGCACTGGGACAGCAGCGCCACGCCCGACCTGCTCATGGAGCCGCGCTACAGTTCGACAACGGGCGATCACACCGATCTCACCACCTGCGCCCTGTATGACATGGGGTGGACGGGGAGCCGCTGCCCCGACGGCGTCAACGCCCAGGCGCAGTCCGTGAACGTGGACAAGGATACGCCGCTGAGCATCACGCTCGCCGCCAGTGACGGTGATGGTGATGTGCTCACCTACGCCATCGTCAGCTCACCGGCCCACGGCACGCTCAGTGCGCTGAACGGCGCGATGGTGACCTATACGCCGGCCAGCGGGTACACCGGTGCGGATCAGTTCAGCTTCAGCGCGAGCGATGCGCTCGTGACTTCCAATACGGCGACCGTGTCCGTCAGCGTCGTCGTGCCTGCGGGCGGTGGCGGCAGTGGCGGCGGCGGCGGCGGCGGCAATGCGAGCACCGGCGGCAGCGGCGGTGGCGGAGCAATGGACCTGCTCTCGCTGCTGGCGCTGGCTTTCGCGGCGCTCAGGCTGCCCGGTTGGCGCGTGCGCTCCCGCTGAGGGCCTCG
>DASWFL010000032.1:0-2216 GCA_036394255.1 Steroidobacteraceae bacterium | reverse complement strand
CGTCGTGATCACCGCGTCGGCCAGTGCAATGCGTGCCTCGAGCACTTCCTGCTGCCTGGCCTTTTCCTCAGGCGTAAGTTCGCGCGCGTAGCCGCCCTGGCCTTCGGCCGAGACGCCGGTCTCGATGAACTTTGCGCCGAGCGACTTGACCTGCTCCCGGGTCGCGCTGCGCACGTCGTAGGCCTCCACCACGGCGCCGAGGCGCCGGGCGGTGGCGATGGCCTGGAGCCCGGCCACGCCGACCCCTACGATCAGCACCTGCGCGGGCCGGATGGTGCCGGCCGCGGTGGTCAGCATCGGCAGAAAACGGGCGAGCGTGCTCGCGGCGATCAGCACGGCCTTGTATCCGGCCACCGCGGCCTGCGAGGACAGGGCATCCATGGACTGCGCGCGCGAGATGCGCGGTACGAGCTCCATGGCGAAGCTGGTGATGCGACGCTCGCACAGGGCCCGGACTTCAGCCAGGCGCGCGTGCGCCTGCATGAAGCCGACGACCACGGTGCCGGGCTTCAGGGTCCCGATCTGCGCCAGGCTCAGCGGCTGCACGGTGAGCAGGACGTCCGCCTGCGCCACGACGGCCGCGGCCGAGTCCGCCCAGTCCGTCTTTTTGTAAAGTGCGTCCGGGAACTGGGCGCTGACGCCCGCGCCCCGCTCCAGCAGCACGCGCGCGCCCGTCAGGCTGAGCTTTTCGGCGACTTCGGGTACCACACTGACACGCATTTCACCGGGCACGGTCTCGCGCAGCGCGCCAATGGTCACGGGCATGAAAGGGCTCCCGGGGGGGTGTTGCGTTGTCGCCTCATCCGTTGAATTCTCGCACAAGGCTGCCGTATCTTACACACATGAAACTGAAGGATTTGCCGCCCCGGCACCGTGCAGACGAGGATACCCGCCTCGTGCTGTACTCGGCTGCGCACGGCCTGTCGCAGATGGTCCTGCGCGCCGACATTGCCGGCATGCCGCTGGAATGGATCGATTACCGGGAAGCGGCGCGGCTGTACCACCAGGAGCAGGTGGCCTACACCTGCGGTTCCCTCGTCTACCGGCTCTACGGCGGCATCAATGCGCGCAGCGGCAAGCGCACCGTGGTCGAGGTGAATTCGATCGTCGCCACGGTTGGTCACACCGGCAATCCCGGCAACATCCGCCACGACTACGTGCCACCGCTCAACAACGAGACGTTGTTCCGCCGCGACGCGTACCTGTGCATGTATTGCGCCGGCCGCTTCAGCAGCCGCGAGCTCTCGCGCGATCACGTGCGGCCCTTCAGCCAGGGCGGGCGCGACGTGTGGACCAACGTCGTCGCTGCCTGCCGCGGCTGCAATAACCTGAAGGCCTGGCGTACGCCGGAGCAGTCGAAGATGCAGCTCATCGCCGTGCCCTTCATGCCCACCTATGCCGAGTACATCTTTCTCAAGGGCCGGCGCGTGCTCGCCGACCAGATGGAATACCTGCAGGCGCATTTCCCGCGCAGCAGCCCGCTGCACGCGCGCATCCAGCGCTGGCTCAGTTGATTTGAACGGCGTCCGGGTGGTGTCCCGTCCGCCGCGGCCGGCAGCATGGTCTATCTGATCGATGCCTCCGTGTACATCTTCCGCGCCTGGTACGCGCAGTCGCCTGCGCTGCACGACGAGGCGGGCAACCCCACGCACGCGCTGTACGGTTTCGCGCGCTTCCTGAGCGACCTGATCGAGCGGCGCGCGCCGCGCTTCCTGGCCGTGGCCTTCGACGAGAGCCGCGGCGCCGGTCACCGCCATGCGCTGCTGCCTTCCTACAAGGCCAATCGCGAGCCGGCGCCTCCGGAGCTCAAGCGCCAGTTCGCGCTGTGCCGCGAGTTCTGCCGCCACCTCGGCGTCGCCGAATTCGCCAGCGGCGAATACGAAGCCGACGACCTGATCGGTACGCTGACGGCGCGGGTGCGTGCCGAGGGCCTGTGCGTCACCGTGGTGACGCGCGACAAGGACCTGTCGCAGCTGGTGGGCAGAGGCGATCGCTTCTGGGACTACAGCGACGCGGCCGAATACAGCTACGAGCAGATTGCCGGGCGCTTCGGCGTGGCGCCCGAGCGCATGGCCGACTACCTGGCGCTGACCGGTGACGCGGTCGACAATATTCCGGGCGTCCCGGGCGTCGGGCCCAAGACCGCCGGCGCGCTCATGAGCCGCTACGCCTCGCTCGAGGAGCTCTACGCGGACCTCGAGCGTGTGGCCTATCTT
>DASWFL010000031.1:0-4584 GCA_036394255.1 Steroidobacteraceae bacterium | reverse complement strand
GGGCACCATCCGCGTCGTGATCGGCCCGCCGATCGCGGCGGCTGGGCGCGATCCGCGCGAGGTCAACGCGGAAGCGCAAGCCTGGATCGAGGCCCACTGCCGCCGCTGACGGGGCAGGGGCTCAGGCCGGATCGGACTGGGCGGCCGCGGGGGGCAGCAAGGCGACGGGCGCCGCTGCAGCGGTGGGCGGCGCCGCGCCGGCCGGCTGCTTGCCGCCAAACTGCGGGAACAGGCGGCGTCCGAGCCAGCGTTCCAGGTCGTCCATCACGGTGAATCCGGCCGGCACCATCACCAGGGCCAATGCGGTCGAGGTGATCAGCCCGCCGATCACGGCGATCGCCATCTGTCCCTGGAGTGCCGCGTCGCCGGTGACGCCGAGCGCGAGGGGCAGCATGCCGGCGATCATGGCCACCGAAGTCATCACGATCGGACGCGCACGCTTGTGGCCGGCTTCCAGGAGTGCCGTCAGGCGATCCTTGCCGGCGCGCATCTCCTCGATCGCGAATTCCACCAGCAGGATCGAGTTCTTCGCCACCAGGCCCATCAGCATCAGGATGGCCAGCCACGTGCCCAAGGATGCCGGGATGCCAGTGAGGCCGAGGGCGATGACGGTTCCACCGATTGACAACAGCAGGGCGGACAGGATCGTGATCGGCTGGAGCAGCCGCGCAAACAGCAGCACGAGCACGGCAAACACCAGCATGACGCCTGCGACGATCGCCAGCACGAAGCCCGTGATGAGCTCCTGCATGTACTGCGCCTGGCCCACATCCACGATCTGGACGCCGGTCGGCAGGTTCATGTAGATCGGTAGCGCGCGGATCTTCTTCAGGGCCGGGCCAAGCTCGGTGTGGTTCAGGTCGGCCTCGAGCGAGAGACGGCGCGCCTGGTTATAGCGGCGGACCTTCGAAGGTCCCTGGCCGAAGCCGATGTCGGCGACCGCCTTGAGCGGCACCGTGGCGCCGGCCGCCGTGCGCACCGGCAGGTTCTCGAGGGTCGCGAGGTTGCTGCGCGCGGATTCCACCAGGCTCACGCGGATCGGGATCTGCCGGTCGGCGAGCGAGAACTTCGCTTCGTTCTGTGCGTTCTCGCCTAGCGTGGCGACGCGCACCGTATCGCTGATGCTCGCCACCGTGACCCCGAGCTGCGCCGCCAGGTCCAGCCGCGGATGAATCACCAGCTCCGGACGCGCCATGTCGCCGTTGATGCGCGGGTCGCGCAGTTCCTTGAGCGTGCGCATCTGCTCGACCGCGGTGCGCGCGGTCTGCTCGACCAGCTCCGGGTTGCTGCCGACCACGAACAGCGTCAGGTCGCGTCCGCCGCCATCCGCCTGGCTCTGGAAGTTGAGCCGCGCGTCGGGGATCACCCGCAGTTCCTTGGTGACCTGCGCCTCGAACTCCTTCTGGCTGATCTTGCGTTCGGCAGGGGGCACGAGCTGGATGAAGATGTTGCCCGAGCGCACTTCGCCGTCGTCGTCCTCGCCCACCGACTCGACGATGGACTTCACTTCGGGACGGCGGTGCAGGATCTGGTAGGCGGCCGCCGAGACCTGCGAGGTCTGGCTCAGCAGCACGCCGGGCGGCAGCTCCACCTTGAGCACCGAGGACGAGCTGTCGCTGTCCGGGAAAAAGGCCTGCGGCACCATGAACAGTCCCGCGATTGACAGCACGACGTATACGAGGCCGGCCCCGAGCGTCTTCCATCGATTCTTGACCGTCCAGCGCAGCGCCTTCAGGTACCACTCCATGATCGGTCCGTCCGCACCGCGCAGCCCTGCGTGGGGCTTGAGCGTGTAGGCCGCCAGCAGCGGGGTGATCAGTCGCGCCACCACCAGCGACAGGAACACCGCCACCGCGACCGTGAAGCCGAACTGGATGAAGAACTGCCCGATCAGCCCGCCCATGAAGCTGACTGGGAGGAACACCGCGATGATCGCCATCGAGCAGGCCACCACCGCCAGGCCGATCTCGTCGGCGGCATCCATGGCGGCCTGGTAGCCGCTCTTGCCCATCTTCATGTGGCGCGTGATGTTCTCGATCTCGACGATGGCGTCGTCGACCAGCACGCCGGTGATCAGGCACAGCGCCAGCAGGCTCATCTGGTTGAGCGTAAAGCCGAACCACTGCATGAAGGCAAAAGTGGGCAGCGCGGCGAGCGGAATCGCCAGTGCCGCGATGCCGGTGGCGCGCCAGTCGCGCAGGAACAGGTACACGATCGCCACCGCGAGCAGCGCGCCCTCGATCAGCGCTTCGATCGAGGCGTGGTACTGCTGCTTGGTGAAATCGACGGTCGTGAAGACCTGTTTGAGATGGATGCTGGGATTCTCGCTGGTGATCTTGGCGAGTTCGCCCTCCACCCGCTTGAGCGTGTCGACATCCGAGGCGCCCTTGGCTTTCAGCACGCCGAAGGTGGTCGCCGGCCGGCCGTCGAGCCGCGAGATGGAGCGCACCTCGGCGATGCCGTCGCGCACGTCAGCGATGTCCCCGAGCCGCACCACGCGCCCATCGCCGAGCGTGAGGCGGGTGTCGGCGAGGAGCTGCGCCGTGCGGGCGCTGCCGAGCACGCGGATCGACTGTTCGCTGCCGCCCACCTGCGCGCGGCCGCCGGCGGCGTCGACGTTGACCTGTCGCAGCTGGTCATTCACCTCGGCGGCCGTGATGCCGGAAGACTGCATGCGCGCCGGATCGAGATCGACGCGCATCTCGCGGTTCACGCCGCCTGAACGGTTCACCTGCGCCACGCCCGGCACGCCCAGCAGCCGCTTGTTGAGCGTGTCGTCAACGAACCAGGAGAGCTGCTCTTCGGTCATGCCGGTGGTGCTGACCGCGTAGTAGACGATCGGGCCGCCGTCGATTTCCTCGCGCCCGACCTGCGGTTCGAGGATGCCCGGCGGCAGGTCGGCGCGCACGCGTGCGATGGCGTCGCGCACGTCGGTGGTGGCGCGATCGACCGGCGTGCCGATCTGGAATTCCACGAACACCATCGCCTGGCCTTCGGTGGCGCGCGAGATGATGTTCTTGACGTTGCCGATCTTGGAGACCGACCCTTCCACCTTCTGCAGCACCTGGGTCTCGATTTCCGACGGCGCCGAGCCCGGCACGCCGATGAACACGTGCACGAAGGGCGCGGACACGTCCGGATTCAGCGTGACCGGCATGCGCACGAAGGCGACGATGCCGAACACCGTCAGCACCGCGAACAGCACCAGCGGGAAGACCGGGTGGGTGATCGCCCAGGCCGATATGCGCCTCACGGCGCGCTCACGAGTGCGTTCGCGCGGCCCGCGGGCAGGCCCTGTCCGCCCCCGCCGGCCACCGAGGTGGCGGCGACGCTCACCTGCTCGCCGGCGCGCAGGAAGGCGCCGGCGATGGCGACCACGCGCTCATCGCCGTTGAGCCCGCTGCTGACGACGAGCCCTTCGGAATGGGCGCCGCCGATCTTCACCGCGCGCCGCTCGACGCGCTCGCCCGGTCCCACGATCAGCGTGTAGCTGCCCTGCTCATCGCTTAAGACCGCGGTCTGCGGCACGATGACGCCGGCCGTGGCGCCGGTCTGGACATCGGCGCGCGCAAAGGCGCCGGGCCTGAGGTTCTGGTCCGCCGCGGGCAGTGCAATCCGCACCATGCCCTGGCGGCTGACCGGATCGATGGTTGCGCCGACCTGCCAGACCTTGCCCGTGAAGGGTGCGGCGACGCCATCCAGGCGTACCTGCGCGCTCTGGCCCACCTTGAGGCGCGGCATGTCCTGCTCGGCCACCTGCCCGCGCATCTCGATTTCCCCACGGTTCGCGAGGTGGAACAGCACGGTGGCGCCGGAGGTGGCGATCTGGCCCACCTCGGCCGTGCGCGTGAGCACGATGCCATCGCTGGGGGCGACCACGGTGGTGCGCTGCCACACGGTCTGCGCCTGGGAGAGCTGCGCCTCGGCCAGCTTGACCTTGGCCTGCGCGGTGAGCGCGCCGGTGCGGCGCCGCTCGAATTCTTCCACCGAGAAGGAATCGCGCGCACCTTCGGCGCGGGCGTATTCGGCCTGCGCGGTGGCCGCATCCGCCCGCAGTTCGTCGAGCGAGGCCTCGGCGCCCGTGACCTGCGACTGGGCCGTCAGCGGGTTCAGTCGCGCGAGCACCTGCCCGCGGTGCACGCGATCGCCCGGCTCGACCAGCACGGCCGCGATGCGGCCGCCCTCGCCCTCGACGCCGATCGGCATGTCATTCTGCGCGCTGATCTGGCCAGTGAGGGACACCGACGACATCACGCTGCCCTGCTTGGGCGTTATGACAGTGACGAGTGGTGGGACGTTGGCGTCCTTGCCATCGGTCTTGGCCGGACCGCGTGAGCTGGCGTACAGCCATCCCCCGACGAGCAGGGCCAGGACCACGCCGCCGCCAATGAGCCGGCGCCGGGTGAACCAGGAGGGCGCAGCATCCGGTATTGTTGTCATGCTCTAGGACTCCGCTGGGCACGGGCGGCGCGCTACCCTGGCCACCACTAGACTACTTAGACTCAGGAACCGGGCCGTAGGTTTCAACCGGATGCGGCCGGCGGTCCGGGGACCGCATTCTACCCCTCGGGCTGGCGCCAGGCC
>DASWFL010000030.1:0-1863 GCA_036394255.1 Steroidobacteraceae bacterium | reverse complement strand
GTCACCGTGTAGGCAAATACGAAGCGATGTTCAGCCGGCTCGGACTGTTCCTCGAGGTAGGCGCTCTCGACGGCAACCTGAATCTGGTGACGATCGGACACAGGGGCTACCTCACACGCAGGGCCAGCACGTCGCAGGGTGCGCCGTGCAGCACCGTGTCTTCTGTAAAATTGACCAGGATCGACAAGCCATGGCGCTCACGACATCCAAGCACGATCAGGTCCGCGCCGCAATCGCGGGCATGGCGGAGCAGTTCGCCCTTGACGCTGCCGGTCGCCACGCGGCAGCTGGAGGCTTCCAGCCCCACCTCGACGGCCAGGGCCGCGAGCTGCTCGCGGGCGCGCGCGATCAGCCGGTCGTCGATCTGCACCACCGGCACCAGGGCGTCGCTCATGGGTTCGACGGGTACGAATTCGATGACGTGCAGCAGCTGGAGCCTTGCCTGCCAGAGGCGTGCGAGTTCCGCGCTCTTCGCGGCCACGGCGCGGCTCTCCTCGCCCAGGTCGATCGCCACCAGCAGCTGGCCGTAAACGGACATCAGTGCCTCCGGCAGCTAGTGAATCACAGCGGCGTGGCAGCCGCCACTGCCAGGGCCAGACGCCCGAACTGGGCCGGCGCGAGCGTCTCGGCGCGTGCCCCGGGGTCGATGCCCGCCGCGGCGATCTGGCTGGCGTCGAGGAGTCCAGCCAGTGCATTTCGCAGTGTCTTGCGCCGCTGGCCGAACGCGGCCGCGACCACAGCGCCGTAGTGGGGTCCGGCGGCCCAGTCGGGGGTCTCCGGCAGCGCCTCCAGACGCAGCAAGGCCGACCATACGCGGGGCGCCGGACGGAAGGCGCCCGGACCGATTTCCAGCAGACGCAGGGCCCGCACCCGCGGCGCGAGCATTACGCCGAGCCGCCCATACTGCCGGCTGCCCGGTGCGGCCACGATGCGCTCGACCACTTCCTTCTGCAGCATGAAATGCATGTCGCTGATCTGTGCGCCGTGCGCCAGCAGGCGGAACAGGAGCGGTGTGGAGATGTTGTAGGGCAGATTGCCGATGATCCGCAGTCGCTGTCCGCGCTCCCGCGCCAGCGCACTATAGTCGAACTCGAGCGCGTCACCCGCGTGCAGACGCAGACCGGGTTGCGCCGCGTAGCGCAGCTGGAGTGCCGCGGCCAGATCGCGGTCGATTTCGATCACATCGAGTGCCCCACTGGCCGCGAGCACGGGCTCGGTCAGCGCGCCGTGGCCCGGACCGATTTCCACCAGCGCTTCGCCGCGGTGCGGTCCAATCGCCGCCACGATGCGCTCGATCACCCCCGGGTCGTGCAGGAAGTGCTGCCCAAATCGCTTGCGCGCGCGCATCGGGATGAGGGCCGCGGCGCGGCTCAGCGGCCAGGTGCGCTCATGATGACGGCCAGCTCGATCGCTGCGAGCAGGCTCCCGGCGTCGGCGCTGCCGCTGCCGGCCAGATCGAGTGCGGTGCCGTGATCGACGGAAGTGCGGATGATCGGCAGGCCGAGCGTCATATTGACGGCGGTGCCGAATCCGGAGTGCTTGAGCACGGGCAATCCCTGGTCGTGGTACATCGCCAGCACCGCATCGTAGGGTTCGAGGTTGCGCGGCACGAACAGGGTGTCGGCGGGAAACGGTCCGAGCACGTCGAGGCCCAGCGCGCGCGCGGCTGCCAGCGCCGGCGCGATGACGAGCTGCTCCTCGTTGCCCAGATGTCCGCTCTCGCCCGCGTGGGGGTTGAGGCCACAGACCGCGATATGCGGCTGGGCGATGCCAAAGCGCCCGTGCAGGTCGCGGCTGAGGATCTGCAGTACCGTGAGCAGGCCCTCGTGCGTGATGGCGGCTGGCACGGCGCGCAGCGGCAGG
>DASWFL010000029.1:0-17604 GCA_036394255.1 Steroidobacteraceae bacterium | reverse complement strand
CCTGAAATCTCATAGCGTTGCTCCGGCCAGAACACATAGCCGGTCTGGCCCCAGCCGGCAGTCTCTCCGGAAATCACATTGACACCGTCTACGGCGGCGACGGCCAGCAACCGTGCATCCGCGCGATTGCGAATGGCAATGGCATAGCGCGCCCCCGGTGTCCCAGCCACCCAGTACTCACCCCTGAAATAATGAGTCTCGAGTACGCTGCCCGAGTCCCGATCGATGAGCGACACATCGGCCAGGCGACCGACGGCCTGAGCGCTGAAGCTGAATACCGTGGCGGTGCACGCCAGCGCGGCCGTAAGGACATTTTTCATAACGGGGCCCCATGCTGCAGATCATGGGCATTTAAACGACGCAGCAGGCGAAATGGGGTTAAAGCCGCCGGACCGCTAGTCGATCGGCCAGGGCATCGTCTCCGGCAGGGTGATGGCGGCTGGCGGGTCAGGCTCGGGTCCGCGCGCTGTCCGATCGACGACACGCCACCAGGGCTGGGCGCCCTCCGCATGCGCGGGCTCGACCGGCTCGCCCAGGCGCGGCATCACCAGCTGCACGCCTGCCTTAGGACCCATTTCCAGCAAAGCTTCTGCCGGCTGGTCCCAGGCATGCATCGCCAGGCTGAAGGTGCCCCAGTGCACCGGCAGGAAGGGTCCGCCGCCCAGCAGTTCCAGGGCCTTGAGCGCGTTTTCAGGTCCGAGGTGAATGTCGCCCCAGGCCGGATGGAAGGCACCCACCTCCAGCATCACGAGATCGAAGGGCCCGAGACGTTCACGGATCGACTGGTACTGCGTCGTGAGACCGGTGTCGCCGCTGAAGAACACCGTGTGCCGCGGTGAACGGATGACGAGCGAGGACCACAGACTGGCGTTGCGATCCTTCAACCCACGCCCCGAAAAATGCTGCGAGGGTGCGGCGGTGACCATGAGCTCGCTGTTCGGCAACCGGTGCGATTCCCACCAGTCCAGCTCGACGATCCGCTCAGGACTCACGCCCCAGGCCTCGAGATGCGCACCGACACCGAGCGAGGTCACGAACGGCACCTCGCTCCTGGCGAGTTCACGAATGGTGGGGTAGTCGAGGTGATCGTAGTGATCGTGGGAAACGATCACCAGGTCTATCGGTGGCATCGCGCGCAGGGGAATGGGCACGGGCTGGAAGCGCTTGGGTCCGGCCAGCCGTGATGGCGACGCGCGCGGTCCCCAGACCGGGTCGGTGAGCACCCGCAGGCCCCCGATCTCCACCAGCACCGTGGAATGGCCGAGCCAGGTGGCGCGCAATCCGCTGGCGGGCGGCCGGGTCCAGCTCTCGAGCGGGTTCATCGATGGCAGCGGTCCGCGCGGCACGCGCCGCTCGCCGCCGCAGATGAACTCGCCCAGCGTCGGCATCGGCACGCCGGGATCGCGCAAGCCCGGGATAATGGGGTGGACGTTTCGAAATCCCTCCCCCGCCCAGAGCGGCGAAGACTTCATGCGCTCAAGCCGCGCACCGGCCGATCTCTTGCCCAACGACCTCATGATGTCCGCTCCACTGAAACGCCCACTTTACTTTACGGGGCTCGCAGGCGCACGAGCCCGGCATCGGCCATCCTCGTTCCGGCTGCACCCGTTACATGTAACGCGTTACATGTAACGGGTGGCGGACAGACACAGACACCAGCAAGCAGGCGGCCTGAGGCAAGCCGCTGCTCAGGCGCGGTGCGCTGATCACCGAAATTCAGTTACCCTTGGCCGCCATGACCGACCTGTCCGCCTTTCCCATCACCCGGAAGTGGCCGCCGCAGTACCCTGATCGGCTGCAGCTTTACTCGGTGCCTTCCCCGAACGGCGTCAAGGTCTCGGTGATGCTGGAGGAGACCGGTCTGCCCTACGAGCCGCACGCCGTCAGTTTTGAAAAGGAGGAGCAACTCTCCCCGGAGTTCAAATCGCTCAATCCCTACGGGAAGATCCCGGCAATCCTGGACCCCGACGGTCCGGATGGGCATCCCCTTCCCCTGTTCGAGTCCGGTGCGATCCTGATCTATCTGGCCGACAAGACCGGCCAGTTCCTGCCGCGGCACTCTGCCGGGCGCTACGAGACCATTCAGTGGCTCATGTTCCAGATGGGTGGCATCGGCCCCCTGTTTGGTCAACTCGGGTTCTTCCACAAGTTCGCCGGCCGGCAGTACGAGGACAAGCGGCCGCGCGATCACTTCGTCGAGGAATCCAGGCGTCTCCTGGGCGTACTGAATGAGCGGCTCGTGGATCGACACTGGCTCATGGGCGAGAGCTACACCATTGCCGATATGGCGATCTTTCCCTGGGTGCGCAACCTTTTGGGCTATTACGCGGCCGGAGAACTCGTGGGCAGCGCCGACTTTCCGCAGGTCACGCGCGCGCTCCAGACCTTCATCGCGCGCCCCGCGGTCATGCGCGGAATCAAAATTCCACGGTCACCGGACTAAGCCAGCCGCGAGCGCAGCCAGCCGGATATATCGGCGATCTCCGTGGAACACACCTCGTGCGCCATCGGGTATTCGTGCCATTCAAGGTTCGCGCCGAGCGCGCGCAGCAGGTCGCGGCTGTGGGTGCCCAGCTCGTAAGTCAGTACCGGATCGTGGCGGCCGTGGCACATGAGGATCGGGGTGGCACGACCCGCAGCCGTCAATTCACGCTCGGCCGTTGCTGAGAGCGGCAAATAGGTGGACAGCGCCATGATGCCGGCGAGGGCCTCGTCCTGTCGCAGTCCCGCGTGCAGCGCGACGGCGCCGCCCTGTGAAAAGCCCGCGAGCACGATGCGTCCGCGTGGCACGCCCGAGGCGACCTGCGTGTCGAGCAGGCCGCCGAGGATTGCCGCCGAGGCGCGGATGCCGGATTCATCCTGCACGTCGGTGCGCCCCAGGCCCACCAGATCGAACCAGGCGCGCATCCGCATGCCGCCATTGAGTGTGACGGGCCGCGGCGGTGCGTGCGGAAACACGAAGCGCGCCGACAGCCGCGGCGGAAGATTCAGGTTCGGCACGATGGGAACAAAGTCGTACCCATCCGCTCCCAGGCCATGCAACCAGATCACGGCGGCGGTGGCCGGAGCGACCGGTTCCACGATGACCGCGCTGGCCGATTCGAGCAGGTTCATTGGGCGCATAGTGCCTCAACCGGCACTGATGCGCCCATCCGGCAACGCGGACCGGCTGAACCTGCCGTCAGTCAGGAGCGTGCGGCGCCGCCTGAATCACGCCGAATACCCCGTTGGTCTCCCCGTCCGGCCCAGCGGTAAAATAGAGTGATTCCGGGCTCGATTTCGCACCGCCGCCGAAGGCCAGAGCCCAAAGTCCATCGATTGCGAGCGGCAGGCCGTCCGTGCCACGCAGCGCACCGAGGAAATGGCCGTGCGCATCAAAGGCGTTGATCCGCCCGTCCTTGAAATTCCCGACCAGGATCGCCCCGCTCAGCGGCCCGAATCCATAGGGCGCCCGCGCCAGGCCCCAGGGCGAATTCAACACCCCGTGGCGGGCAAAGCGACGCAACAGGTGTCCGTCGGTATCGAAGACATCCACAAAGCCGCTCCCGGGCCCGCCCACATCGTCGTGCCTGGCGGCGTCCTGTTGGGCGAATGTCACCCACAGATCGCCGTCGATATTCTGGATCCCGAACGGCGCAAAGCCGGGCGGGAGGCGGCTATCGGTGAAGGAGCCGGACACCGTCACGGGATTGAACTGGTTGTCAAAGACCTCGATTTCCCCGGCGTAGAAATTGGTGGCGTACAGATGATTGCCGGTCGAACTGGTACCGAAGGCCAGCCCCTTGTAGACGGCCAGGCTGGCGGAATGGTCGACGGCAATGAGCGCGCTGCCGAGACTGGCCTGCGGATTCCACGCGGAAATCGTGCCGTCTTCCGTGTCAAAAATGAAAACGCCCGGCAATGCGGTCCCTGGCACATGGAATGCCGTGGTGGGATTCCAGACCATGCCGGTGGGTGCCGAGATGGTCCCGGGAGCGGCCCCCAAAGGCGGCGGGACCGTGACCACGAGCGGGATGATGCTGCCATCACCCGCGTAGAGGGTGGCCACACCGGCGTGGTTGTCATTGACCCAGAACGGGCTTCCGGGCGCAAACGCGATCCCCCACGCATTCTGCGTGTTGGGATCGGTGAAGGTCGCGCGGCCGCTCACGTTGGAGTCCAGATTCGTGATCGTAAAGGCGATGCCCTCCGCCTTGGCATCGGCGCTGGCCACACCGAGGCCAAACCCGAGCAGGAGTGCAAAATAGCTGGCGGAGGCCAGGCTCTTGGTTAGACTGGTCATAGATCCTCCATGAGTTTATAGAGTGCCTCATTGAGTGCACCAAACCCGGCCAAAGGTTCTCAGCCACCGGCTGGCATTGCTGCTGGACTGAGCTGCGGCCTACGCCCATGGCGGGAGCCACCCCGCGGCGTTGCAGCCGGAGGCCGGGACCTTCGGCGCCATCCGCGCCGACACCGGCGTACAGGTGAAGCGCGCGCGGCCTCTGCGCATTAATCATTGTTTAGCCGTGGTGAGGTCAACGCCCTGCGCCGCGGGGCGTTGCTAGGGTCAACAGCGCTTGATTAGACGGCGCGCTGTACCCTTCAATTCATCATGGAGAACGATATGTCTAGTCGCTCTAGCAAGACCGTTTGGGTGGCCCTGGCGGCCGGCACGCTGCTTTCCTTGAGTCTTTCGACCGGTGCCGTGGCCGAGACCAGGTGGGAGAAGGCGCATCCACGGCGCGATCAGGTCAATGATCGGCTGGCCCATCAGAACGAGCGCATCAGGCATGAGGTCAAGGAAGGCGAGATGACGCCCGCGCAGGCGGCGGCGCTGCACAGGCAGGATCACCAGATCCGCAGGGAAGAGCGCTTGATGGCCGGCCAAAACGGCGGGCATATCACCAAGCAGGAACAGAAGACGCTGAACCAGCAGGAAAATGCGGTCAGCAAGGAGATCGGCAAGTAACAGGCTCCAGGGCCTGGTCGAGCAACGCAGGGGGCCTTCGGGCCCCTTGCCCTTTAAGGAGACCCGGATTTCCCCGCCCGGGTCCGGTCCACTTGCCACTCCACCGGTTCGATTCGGGGAATCACCACGCCGTAAGCCAGCGAGCCGAGGAGCGCGGCTCCGGCGGCAATGGCGAACGCCCAGTAGTACTCCCCGGTTCGATCGACGACAAACCCGGTCAGCGCCGGCGCAGTGACGCCGGCGAGGTTCCCGACCAGATTCTGGACCCCCATCCACTGGCCCGCTGCGCGCGGGCCACCCAGCGTCTGCGATATGGCAAAGATATTCGGAGTCTGGGTCCCATGCAGCGCCGCCGCCACCGCCAGCAGGACGACCGCGGCGGTGGAAACCGCGCTCGCGCACATCATCATTACCGCCGCGATGCCGATCAACCCCGACACCAGCAGCGTTTTTCGCACGTGGTTGACCGAGGCGCCGGCCAGGATCCAGCGATCCGAGGCCCAGCCGATCAGTGCCGAGCTGGCGGCGTGGATCGCATACACGCCGGCACCGATCTGGGCCATTTCCTTGACGCTGTAACCGTAGGACTTGACCAGGATCAGCGGCAGCCAGGTCAGCACGAAGTAGTACGAATAGGTCGAGAAGAATTGTCCGATGCTGGAACCCCATAATGCACGCTGCTTCAACAGGGCGAGATACGGCAAGGGCGCGCCGTGCTCGCCTCCGTAGGTCGCCGTTCCACCGCGGGTCACGAGGAACCACGGCAGCAGCCAGAAGAGCGATGCGAGTCCAAAGCCAATGAAGGCGGCTCGCCAGCCGAACCTGACCATGATCAACCCGCCGACGAGCGTGCCGAAGGTCGGGCCGAGGGCCTGGCAGGCCGCGATCACACCGTTCGCGCGTCCGCGCTGGTGCTCGGGACAACGCTGCCCCAGCAGCTTGGAATTGCTGGGGTAGGTAACGCTCTCACCGACTCCCAGCAGGAGGCGCAGCGCAAACAGCATGGCGAAGCTCGTCGCCAGACCCACCAGCGCGGTTGCGAGCGCCCAGATCACCAGCCCTGCCGCCAGGACGTAGCGCACGTCAAAGCGCTGCGCCAGCCAGCCGGCGACTGGCTGCAGGGGCGCGTAGGAGATGAAAAACGCCGAGCCCAGCAAGCCGAACTGAAAATTGCTCAGCCCCAGCTCGCCCTTGAGGAGCGGGCCGGCGGTGGCGAGACTGCCGCGATCGACATAATTGATGAACACCGCGATCGCGAGCAGCGCAACCACACGGAAGGGTACGCCCTGCGGTTGGGCCGGGGACGATCCACCCATCGCTTCAGTTCATCCCTGCCGGACCGCGATGTAATTCGTCGTCTTGAAAAACTCGTCGCGCTCCTTGTAGCGCCTGATCCTCTCCGCTCCGAACGGCGTGACCCGGTACAGATCGAAGTGCTGCTCCTGGAAAAAGTACCAGAAGTCCTGGAAATAGGTGCGGGTGTCGATATTGCAGCCGCCAAACTCGAACTGCAGCGCCCTGGTCACCTGCAGTGCTCTTCCAAACCCCCTCAAGGCCGTCAGCTCGTGGCCTTCGATGTCCAGTTTCACCAGGTCCAGCGGCCGGCCCTGCAGTTTCGAACTCCAGTAGTCCTCGAAGCGAATGGTGTTGACGGTCTCCTCCGCATCGAATGAAATCCTGAAATGATCCAGCCTGCGTCGGGTCAGGCTACCGAGGCCCGAGCCGTGTTCATCAGCAAACAGACTCGCCGACCCGGAACTGTCGGATACGGCAACCGGGACCAGCGTGATCAGTTTGTCGGTGCTGAAACGAGCCCTGAGTTTCCCGATATTCACGGCCGAAGGCTCGAAGAGGTGTATTTCCAGGCTGGGGTTGCTCTTGCGCAGCTCTGCCGTGTACTGACCGACATTGCCGCCGATGTCCACCGCCAGCCTGGGGACGGTTCCTGACAGCCGCTGCAGCAGTCTTACCTCCTGCTTCACGGTAGTGGCACCATAGCCCTTGCCCTGGGCCCGGGCCGCCGCTCCTTCGATGAGCTTCATGATCCTGAAAAACATGAGCGAAGTGTAAGCCTTCAACATTGACGAGCAACGACTATTGTGACCACACACAGGCAAGGATGGGAGTTCTGGATCGATCGGGGCGGTACCTTTACCGACATCGTCGCGCGCCGTCCCGACGGGTCGCTCACGACGGCGAAACTGCTGTCCGAGAATCCCGAACAGTACCCCGACGCCGCGATCGCCGGCATTCGTCATTGCCTGCGCATCGCCAGGGGCGCACCGATACCGGTCGATGAGATCCGCGTCGTCAAGATGGGCACGACGGTCGCCACCAATGCCCTGCTGGAGCGCAAGGGCGAAGCGACGGCGCTGCTCACCACCCGCGGATTTCGCGACCAGTTGCGTATCGGCTACCAGGACCGGCCGAAGATTTTTGCCCGGCACATCGTCCTGCCCGAGCTGCTGTATGCGCAGGTCCGGGAGGTGCACGAACGCATCGGTGCACACGGCGATGTCCTCGTGCCACTGGATGAGCGTGAGACCAGCGAGGCCCTCCAGTCCCTGTGGGCGCAGGGCCTGCGCTGCATCGCCATCGTCTTCATGCATGGGTATCGGTATACGCAGCATGAGCGGGCCGCGGCCCGCATCGCGCGCGGGCTGGGCTACACGCAGGTGTCGGTCTCGCACGAGGTCTCGCCCCTGATGAAGTTCGTCTCGCGGGGCGATACGACGGTGGTCGATGCCTATCTGTCCCCGATCCTGCGCCGCTATGTCGGGCAGGTGGCCGCAGAGCTCCCCGGCGTGCGCCTCCAGTTCATGCAGTCCTCCGGCGGCCTGGTCGACGCCGGCGCCTTCCAGGGCAAGGACGCCGTCCTCTCCGGTCCGGCCGCGGGCATCGTGGGCATGGTGCGTACCGCGGTGGATGCCGGGCACGACAGGCTCATCGGCTTTGACATGGGCGGCACCTCGACCGATGTGTCGCACTTTGCCGGACAGTTCGAACGGAGCTTCGAGACGCAGGTGGCGGGCGTGAGGATGCGGGCGCCGATGATGAGCATCCATACCGTGGCGGCCGGTGGCGGCTCGATCCTGCATTTCGACGGGGCACGCTACCGGGTGGGGCCGCTCTCGGCGGGCGCCAATCCCGGCCCGGCCGCCTACCGTCGCGGGGGGCCACTGACCGTGACCGACTGCAACGTGATGCTCGGAATTCTTCAGCCGGACTATTTCCCGCAGCTGTTCGGCCCCCAGGGCAACGAACCCCTCGATGTCGAGGCGGTGCGGGAGCAGTTCGCCGCGCTGGCCGCAGGGATCGGGCGCGCTGCGGGCCACCCGCGCGCGCCCGAAGTGGTGGCGGCGGGCTTTCTGCAGATCGCCGTGGACAACATGGCGAATGCGATCAAGAAGGTGTCGGTGGCGCGCGGCTACGATGTCGCGCAGTACACGCTGCAATGCTTCGGCGGCGCGGCCGGGCAGCACGCCTGCCTGATCGCCGACGCCGTGGGCATGACGCACATCTATATCCATCCTCAGGCGGGCGTGCTCTCGGCCTACGGCCTGGGGCTCGCCGATGTCACCACCATTGTGAGCCGCACGATTGAACGGCCCCTGAACGCTGCCGCCCGATCCCTGGTGGATGCCGCGTTCGCGGAACTGGCCGCGCAGGCCCGCGCCCAGCTAGCGCTCCAGGGTCTCGAGGCAGCGCAGATCAGCTGCGGGCGCCGAGTGCACGCGCGCTACGAGGGCACGGATACGGCCCTGCTCGTGGACGACGGGAGCGTGGCTGAAATTCAGTCCCGCTTCGAGGCCGCCTATCGCCGGCGTTATTCCTTCCTGATGCACGACAAGCCGCTGGTGATCGAAGCCGTGTCGATCGAAGCCGTCTGCGCCAGCGGCACGGGGCCGGGCGCCGCCCCTCCCGGTGCGACACGCAAGGCTCCACTGGCGGCGAGCGCGACGCGCCGCGTGTACATGGCTGGCCGATGGCACCAGGCGCCGGTGTATGTGCGTGAGGGGCTGGCGCCCGGCGACGCGATCGACGGCCCGGCCATCGTTGCCGAAGCGCACGCCACCACGGTGGTGGAGCCGGACTGGCGGCTGCAGGTGAGCGCGCTCAATCATCTGGAACTGAGGCGCACGCGGCCGGCCATACGCGGCCCTGCGATCGGCACGGCGGTGGATCCGGTGCTGCTCGAAGTGTTCAGCAATCTGTTCATGGCGATTGCCGAGCAGATGGGCCTGCGGCTCGCGAACACGGCCTATTCGGTCAACATCAAGGAGCGGCTCGACTTTTCCTGCGCCCTGTTCGACCGGCATGGCGGACTCATTGCCAACGCACCCCACATGCCGGTGCATCTGGGATCCATGGGCGAGTCGGTCGGCACCGTGATCCGCGACAACACGCCGCCCGCAGGCCGCCCCATCAGGCCGGGCAACGTCTACATGCTGAACGCCCCGTATAACGGCGGCACGCACCTGCCGGATATCACGGTCGTCACACCGGTGTTCGATCCGGAGGGCACGCGCATCCTTTTCTACGTGGGTTCGCGCGGCCATCACGCCGATATCGGCGGGCTGACACCCGGGTCGATGCCGGCGGATTCCAGGGTGGTGGAAGAGGAAGGCGTGCTGATCGATAACTTCCTGCTCGTCGAAGCGGGGCGTCTGCGCGAAAGCGAGGCCCGCGGCCTGCTGGGCTCGGGCCCCTACCCCGCGCGCAACATCGAGCAGAATCTCGCGGATCTGCGCGCCATGATCGCAGCGAATGAAAAGGGCGTGCAGGAACTGCAGCGGATCACCGCACAGTACGGCCTCGAGGTCGTGCACGCCTACATGCAGCATGTGCAGGACAACGCCGAAGAGGCGGTGCGCCGGGTGATTGCCGGCCTGGCGGCGAAGTCACCCTCCGGAAAGTGGCTCGGCGAGTTCGCCTACGAAATGGATCACGGCGCGGTGATCAGGGTGAAGATCACGCTCGAGGCGGCGGGCCGGAGCGGGGTCATCGATTTCAGCGGCACCTCGATGCAGCTGCCCAACAACTTCAATGCGCCGAGTGCGGTGTGCCGGGCGGCCGTGCTCTATGTGTTCCGCTCCCTGGTCGAGGAGGACATCCCGCTGAACGCCGGCTGCCTGAAGCCGCTCCAGATCGTGATTCCGCCCGGATCCATGTTGAATCCGCGCTACCCCGCCGCGGTGGTGGCCGGCAATGTGGAGACATCCCAGTGCCTCACCGACGCACTCTATGGCGCCCTGGGCGTGATGGGCGCGAGCCAGGGTACGATGAACAACTTCAGCTTTGGCAACGCGAGCTATCAGTACTACGAGACTATCGCCGCCGGCTCGGGCGCCGGCCCGGGTTTCCACGGGGCCACGCCCGTGCAGACCCACATGACCAACAGCCGAATGACGGATCCTGAAGTGCTCGAATTCCGCTACCCGGTGCGGGTCGAGGAACACTCCATCCGCCCCGGTTCCGGTGGCAAAGGACGCTGGAACGGCGGTCCCGGGGCGCTCCGCCGGATTCGCTTCCTCGAGGCGATGGAGGCCTCGATACTCTCGGGGCACCGCCGCGTACCGCCCTATGGCATGGCCGGTGGCGCAGCGGGAGAAGTCGGCCAGAACTGGGTGGAGCACGGCGACGGGACCATCACGCGGCTCGGCGCGGCGGCCACCACGCTTTGCGCCGCCGGCGATGTGTTCGCGATCCAGACGCCTTCGGCCGGAGGCTTTGGCGCAGCCGGTCCATGAAGCTGCTCGTACTTCAGCACGCGGCCAGCGAACACCCCGGATCGCTCCGCCAGGGCCTGCGGGCCGATGGCATCGCCTGGGATGCCATCCAGCTCGATGAAGGTGGCCGGATCCCGCCGCTCGACGACTACGACGTGCTCTGGGTCATGGGTGGACCGATGGATGTCTGGGACGTCGAGCAATTTCCCTGGCTGATCGCGGAAAAGCGCGCGATCCGGCGCTTCGTGTGTGAACTGGAGCGGCCGTTTCTCGGCGTCTGCCTGGGACATCAGCTGCTGGCGGACGCGCTCGGCGGGACCTGCGGGCCGCAGCGGCCGCCTGAGATCGGCATACTCCCGGTCACGCTTTCCGCGGAGGGGCGGGTCGACCCGCTGTTCGAGGGGATGGCCGGTGCCTTCAGGACACTGCAATGGCACAGCGTGCGCGTCGCGGAGCCGCCCGAAGGCGCGGTCGTCCTGGCAGGCTCGCCCGTCTGCCGCTGCCAGGCCATGCGCGTCGGACGCTGGGCCTACTCCCTGCAATACCACATCGAGGTGGAACCCGACACGGTAAAGAACTGGGCCGCCATTCCGGACTATGAGCAGTCGTTGGAGTCGCTGCTGGGTCCTGGAGCCGCGCCGCGCCTCGAGGCCGATGCCGCCCGCGCGGTGCCCGAGTTCGCCGCGAGCTCTGAGCGCCTCTATCGCAATTTCATGGGCATTGCGCGACGCCATGCGCGCTTTTCCGGGTCGCGAGCCAGGAGCCAAGCAGAATGAGCACAAAGGCCAGCATTCCGCCCAGGCCCAGCCGCTCGTGCAGCACGAGCACACCCAGGAGCGAGGCGACCGCCGGATTGATGTAGGTGATGATGGTCGCGCGCGACGCGCCGGCACTACGGATCAGGAAAAACATCAGCATCATCGCGAATGCCGTACACACCACACCCAGCACCGCCACCGACACCAGCGCCACGGGCGTAGGCCAGTGCCGGGGCAGCGTAAACAGGGCAACGGGCAGCAGCACCAGGCAGGCCACGCTCAGGCTCGCCGCGACCGGACCGATGGAGTCCATGTCCGCCAGATACCGCTGCGCAATCAGCGGACCCACGGCGTAGCCGACCGCGGCCAGGACCATGCAGCCCACACCGATCCAGCCCCACAGGCCCGTGATCGGGCCAAATCCGACCAGCGCCACCACGCCCACGAGCCCGAGGACCAGCCCCGCTGCCCGCCACGGTCCCAGGCGCTCATGGAGGCCGAAAAAACGCGAGCTCAGCACGACTGTCAGGGGCACCATGGCGATCAGGATGGCGGTCACGGAAGAGCCGATCCACTGCTCACCCAGGGAGATGGCTGAAAAGGGAATGACGAATTCCACCACCGCGAAGGCACAGATCGGAGCCAGGTGAGTGCCGACCGAGCGCAGCGCGCCGCGCCTCCAGGCAACGGGCAGCAGGATCGCGGAAGCGAGCAGGAGGCGCGAGCAGGCGACCACGAAGGGCGACATTTCCTGGACCGCCAGCTTGATGAAAAAATACGGCACGCCCCAGATCAAGCCGAGACTGATAAAAGCGATCCACGCCCGTCCGCTCATGGCTGCATCCTGTGTGACACGCGAGCACTGGATCGTAGCGCATCCGCCCTGGCTACCGGAGTCCGTTGCTGGTGTATGATTCCCCGTAAACGGAGGGTTTCCGTATGAAGACCCGCGCTGCGCTGGCGCTGGCTGCCGGCAAGCCGCTTGAGATCGCCACCGTTGATCTCGCAGGCCCAAAGGCCGGCGAAGTGCTGGTCGAGATCAAGGCCTCGGGGGTTTGCCACACGGACGAGTTCACGCGTTCCGGGGCGGACCCTGAAGGACTGTTCCCCGTGATCTTCGGTCATGAGGGCGCCGGCATCGTCGTGGAGGTCGGCGCCGCCGTCACCTCGCTCCGGAAAGGCGATCACGTGATCCCGCTCTATACCCCCGAGTGCCGGCAGTGCAAGAGCTGCACTTCGCGCAAGACCAACCTGTGCACGGCGATCCGCAGCACCCAGGGCCAGGGTGTCATGCCCGACGGCACGAGCCGCTTCTCCATCGACGGCCAGAAGATTCACCATTACATGGGCTGTTCGACCTTCTCGAACTACACGGTGCTGCCCGAGATCGCGGTGGCGAAGATCCGCGATGACGCGCCCTTTGACAAGGTCTGCTATATCGGCTGCGGCGTCACCACGGGCATCGGGGCGGTGATCAACACGGCCCGGGTCGAGCCGGGCGCCAACGTGGTCGTGTTTGGCCTCGGCGGTATCGGGCTGAATGTGATCCAGGGTGCGCGCATGGCCGGCGCCAACATGATCATCGGGGTCGACATCAATCCGAAGCGCAAGCTCCTCGCCGAGGAGTTTGGGATGACGCACTTCGTGAACCCGAAGGAAACGCAGGGCGAGCTCGTGCCTTACCTCGTGAATCTCACGGGTGGGGGCGCGGACTACAGCTTCGAGTGTGTCGGCAATGTCGATCTGATGCGCCAGGCGCTCGAATGCTGCCACCGCGGCTGGGGCGTGTCGGTGATCATCGGTGTCGCGGGCGCCGGCCAGGAGATCAGGACCCGCCCCTTCCAGCTGGTGACCGGACGGGTCTGGAAAGGCACCGCCTTCGGCGGTGCGCGCGGCCGTACCGACGTGCCGCGAATCGTCGACTGGTACATGGACGGCAAGATCAGCATCGATCCGCTGATCACACACCAGATGCCGCTCGAAAGGATCAACCAGGCCTTCGATCTCATGCACGCGGGCGAGTCGATCCGCAGTGTCGTCACATTTTCATGAAGCAGCTTCGAACTTAAGCTTTGAGAAACAAGGGGGATACCATGCCAGCCATCTCCATCCATCCATCCGTCGACAAGGGCGTGCGCAAGGGCAGCGCGAACTTCAGCGGCGGCACCCTCAGCTGCCAGTGCGCCCAGGCACCCGTCACGGTGCAGATCACGGGCAACGTGGCGCACAACCACGCCTGCGGCTGTACCAAATGCTGGAAACCGAAAGGGGCGATGTTCTCGGTGGTCGCAGTGGTCCCGCGCGACAACCTCAAGATCACCTCCGGCGCCCAGTTCCTGAAGGTCATCGATTCCTCCGCCACGATCCAGCGCCATGCCTGCACGCGCTGCGGGGTGCATATGTACGGCCGCATCGAGAACAAGGCGCACCCGTTCTACGGGCTGGATTTCGTGCACGTGGAGCTGTCGAAGGATCAGGGCTGGGCTGCGCCGGAGTTTGCGGCCTTCGTGTCCTCGAGCATCGAAGCCGGGGCGGCCAGGCCGGATCAGATGGCCGCCGTGCGCGCCCGGTTCAAGGAACTGGGCCTGGAACCCTACGATTGCCTGTCTCCGCCGCTGATGGATGCGATCGCCACACACACCGCGAAGGCCAAGGGAACTCTTGCCGCCTAAGAGCAGCGCCATGACGGACACCAAATGGACCCTCCAGGGACGTGAGTTTGCGAACTGCAATTGTTCCTACGGCTGCCCCTGCCAGTTCAACGGTCTACCCACCCACGGCAACTGCTGGGCGGTGCTCGGCATCGAGATAGACCAGGGCCATCACGGCAAGACCCGGCTCGATGGCTTGCGGCTGGCCGGCATCTTCAAGTACCCCGGACCGATACATATGGGGAACGGTGAGGGGCTGCCGATCGTGGACAAGCGCGCCAACGAGGCCCAGCGCAATGCGATCCTGCGCATCATGAGTGGCCAGGACACCAAGCCCGGCGCCACGATGTTCCAGGTGTTTGCCTCGATGCTCTCGAAGGTCTACGACCCGGTGTACGCGGACATCGACTTTGCCGTGGACATCGACCGGCGTCGCGCGCACCTGAAGGTCGCGGGGTATATCGATCAGCGCGGCGAACCGATCCTCAATCCGGTCACCGGGAAGGAGCACCGGATCCGTATCGAGCCGGTCGGCGGCTTTGAGTTCAAGAAAGCCGAGATCGGCCGCGGCTGGACCCGGACCCAGGGGCCCATCAGCTACGAACTGGCCGATACCTACGGCCAGTTCGCGCACCTGCACCTGTGCCAGGACGGCATCGTGCCCTGATCCCCGAGGGGTTCATGACCCACGGCGAATTCCGTGTAACTGCGTATACCCACTGGGCCTGATTCGCCGTTACATTGGAAGGATGCGGGAAGCTCCATTACAGGCCAGGCAGGAGCGCGCCACGGGCGCCGGGATACACGAAAGGCTCACGCCGACTTCCCTGCGGACAAGCTACGGTTGCGTCGACTGGTTTCCCTATTATCGTCACCTGCCACTCACCGTGCCCGGAGCCTCGATGGCTCCGGACATGCCCGCAGTCAGCGGGGCCGGACACGCCGGCAGGCTGAGCGCCCCGCAAAGGCTGGGCGTCGGCGTTGCCTCCAACCCCAGCGTCACGGTGAACAATAGCGCTCATCTGTGGGCGCTGGTCCTTGCCGCCGGGGACGGCACCCGGCTTCGTGATCTGACCATGCGCGCCGACGGCGGTCCCGTGCCCAAGCAATACTGCTCCCTGCGGGGCGGGCCATCACTGCTGGAGGAAACGCTGCGCCGGGCGGCGACGGTGGCACCGCCCGAACACATCAGTCTGATTGTGGCCGCGCAGCATCGGCGCTGGTGGTCACCGGTTCAGCGGCACCTGTCCGCCTCCAGAGTCATCGTGCAACCACGCAATCGCGGCACTGCCAATGGCATCCTGCTGCAACTGCTGCACGTCATGCGCCTCGACGCGGATGCGAAGGTCGTGCTGTTGCCATCCGATCACTTCGTCGCCGACGAACAGATCCTCACTGAGGCGATCCGCTCTGCGGAGTCCCGGGTGATGACCTCTCCTGACCAGGTCATTCTCCTGGGCATGCCGCCTTCCTATCCCGACGCGGACCTGGGATACATCTGCCCGGGCGCCCGCGACGGACGCGACACATTTGCGATCGCCGGATTCGTGGAAAAGCCCAGCGCCGACCGGGCGCAACAGCTGATCGCGCGCGGCGCACTATGGAGTACATTCATCTTCGCTGCCCGCTGCAGCACCCTGCTGGGACTGTACGAACGGCGCTTCCCCCACATCGTCCGCGCCATGCGCCAGGCGCGCGGCGACAAGACCGATCCCGCGGCACGCGTTGCCGCATTGTACGAGGATCTGCCTACGCTCGATTTCTCCAAGGATGTACTGGAATTGGCCGATCCGCGCCAGCTCCGGGTCCTGGCGGTCCGCGCCTGCGGTTGGAGCGATCTGGGAACACCGGAGCGCGTGGGGCAGACACTGTCCCGTCTCTCCCGGGGCTACCGGTTCAACCGGCGGCCCGCCGGTGCCAAAGCCCCGGCCAATCTCGCCCGGCTGTTTCGACTTCCGCCGGCCGCGCACGCCTCCGTCACGCGGTCCTGGCAGCCGCAGTAGCGGAGCAGGACCGCGAATTCGACTGCCGGCCCGCTCTGGCCGGTCCTGGCAAATCGTCAGTTCTTCAGCCGATACCCCGTCCGGAACATCCAGCCCACCACGGCGAGGCAGCCCACGAAAAACGCCAGTGTCGCCGCCAGACTCGTGCCGACGGCGACGTCGGCGTGGCCATAGAAGCTCCAGCGAAAACCGCTGATCAGGTAGACGATCGGATTGAACAGCGTCACCGTACGCCAGGCGGTCGGCAGCATGTCGATGGAATAAAAAGCGCCGCCGAGAAACGTCAGCGGCGTGATGATCAGCATCGGGATGACCTGCAGCTGTTCGAAGCTTTTCGCCCAGATGCCGATGATGAAGCCAAACAGGCTGAAGGTCGCCGCGGTCAGCGCCAGGAAGCCCACCATCCACAGCGGGTGCAGGATCTGCAGTGACACGAACAGCGAGGCAGTAGCCAGGATGATCAGGCCCAGTACGACGGACTTGGTCGCCGCCGCACCGACATAGGCGAGCACGATCTCGGCCGGCGATACGGGTGCGGACAGCAGTTCATAGATCGTGCCGGTGAACTTGGGGAAATAGATGCCGAAGGAGGCATTCGAGAGGCTCTCGGTGAACAGCGTCAGCATGATCAGGCCGGGTACGATATAGGCGGCATAGGCCACGCCGTTCACTTCGGTCATGCGCGCGCCGATGGCCGCGCCGAACACCACGAAGTAGAGCGAGGTGGAAATCACCGGCGTCAGCAGGCTCTGCATCACGGTACGCAACGCCCGGGCCATCTCGAAACGGTAGATGGCCCAGACTCCAAAGCGGTTGAAGGCCGGAACACTCACGCCTGCGGCCTCGCGCGCTCGCTGACGAGCGAGACAAAGATATCCTCGAGGGAGCTCTGGTGCGTGTCCAGGTCCTTGATGGCGATTCCCAGTTCACCCAGCCGGCGGAGCAGCGCGGGAATGTCCGTACTGTTCCCGCTGGCATTGAAGTCGTACTCGAGTTCCGCTCCGCCGGCCCGCAGCACCAGGCGCCAATCAGCCAGTCCGTCGGGCAGGACCTTCAGCGGTTCGCGCAGGTGCAGCGTCAGCTGCCGCTTGCCGAGTTTGTGCATCAGCAGGGCCTTGTCTTCCACCAGGATCAGCTCACCGTGACTGATCACGCCGATGCGATCGGCCATTTCTTCCGCTTCCTCGATGTAGTGCGTGGTGAGAATGATGGTGACACCGCTCCGTCGCAGTTCGCGCACGGATTGCCACATGTCCCGGCGCAGTTCCACATCGACACCCGCGGTCGGCTCATCGAGAAACAGGATCTCCGGCTCGTGCGAGAGGGCCTTGGCGATCATCACCCGCCGCTTCATGCCACCCGAGAGGGTCATGATCCGGTCGTGCCGTTTCTCCCACAGCGAGAGCTCGCGCAGTATTTTCTCGACGAGGGTCTCGTCGGGCGGGCGCCCGAACAGGCCGCGACTGAAGGTTACGGTCGCCCACACCGACTCGAAGGCATCCGTGTGCAGTT
>DASWFL010000028.1:0-1663 GCA_036394255.1 Steroidobacteraceae bacterium | reverse complement strand
TACCGCCGGTATTCCAGGCCGAAGAGGTGACGTCCTTTGAAGTCGGCTCCAAGAATCGCCTGCTCGGCGATCGCGTCCATTTCAATCTTGTCGGCTTCTACTACGACTACAAGAATCAACAGTACACGCAGGAAGACCCGGCTCCGTTCGCCGGCGGAACGGGCAATATACCGTCAGAGCATATATACGGCATTGAATCGGAGTTCAGTTGGCTGGTGTCCAGGGAATGGCGGCTGGACGGCCAGGTCTCCGGTTCGCATGGCAAGATCGAATCGCACGTCTTTGCGCTGGACGTTGTGGACTTCCGCCAGGCGCTCGTGCCTTTTTATATCGGGCTCTTCACCCCCCAGGGCGCCGTGGTGCGACAGGCGCTGGCGACTTCCACAGACCTGTACGGCAAGACGCCGCCGAAGCTGGTGAATGTGCTGGCCTACCTCGCCTTGACGAACACCCACACCCTCAGCGGCGGCGGGGTCCTCACCTCCCGCGTGGAGTATGTGCATCGTGGGGAATTTCAGGCCCGGGTCTGGAACAATCCCCTCGTGGATACCGTGCCCGCCTACGACACGCTTGGCCTGTACTTCCAGTACAAGCTGCCGGACAGCCACTGTGCCCTATCGCTCAGTGCCACCAACCTGACCGACAAGGCCGGCGTCAGCAACCGCTTCAGCAATCCGTATGGCGTGCTCACCACGAGCGACGAGTTCATTCCGCCGCTGCAGATCTTCGCGGGCGTGAACTACGAGTTCTGAAGGGCCCTATGGGTTCGCGCGGTGTATTTCGCCGAAACGGAACGCCGACTGTACGCTGCCGAGCACGTGGTCCTGGAACACTCGTTCGCCCGGATCCTCTGCCGCCGCCCCGGCGACGATGTGCAGGGGAAGAAGATGCTCTTCGCGAGGATGCGACGCCCGGCCACCCGGGGCCTGGGCCCACTCTCTGAGTCGCAGGTCCCGCTGCGCGCGGGGCAGCCTGACCACATCGGCCAGCCAGGAATCGAAATGCTGCGAATCCGGATCGAGGTCCGTGCCGCCGCCGCGCAACTTGCTCATCAGCCTGTCCATGTTGTGAGAGCTCATCCCGCTGCCGATGATCAACACGCCCTCTTCCCGCAAGGGTGCGAGCGCCAGGCCTGCCGCCAGGTGTTCGGCCGGATCCAGGCCGGCACGCAGCGAGAGTTGCACGATCGGGACGTCCGCGTCCGGAAAGGCGAGCTTCATCGGCACGAAGACGCCGTGATCGAGGCCACGCTCGTGGTCCTCCGCGGACTCGAAACCCGCCTTGGCCAGCAGCTCACGAACTCGTGCGGCCAGCTTGGGCGAGCCGGGAGCGGGCCAGGTCAAGCGGTACGTGTGCTCCGGGAAACCCGAATAGTCATAGAGGAGCCCAGGCGAGCGTTGAGCGTTCACGGTGAACGCCCGCGCTTCCCAATGGCCCGTCACTATCAGGATCTCGCGCGGCTTCGCACCGAGCAATGGCACGATACCGCGGAGCCAGTCCGCCATCCGCACCCACGCGTCGGGCGGATTCCACTCCATGAAGAAACAGGGCCCGGCGCCATGGGGCACGAACAGAGTGGGAAGGGCGCTCACCGGCTGGCTCATGCGCTATAGAGTCGCACGGCTGGCCCGTGGCGGAAAGATAGTTCTTGAGAAATGACGCA
>DASWFL010000027.1:0-1854 GCA_036394255.1 Steroidobacteraceae bacterium | reverse complement strand
GAGACGATCGAGCTGACCGATGCCCCAGGGCGGGAAATCACCGCGGCGAGCTGCGCCATCTGTCACAGTCTGGATTACCTGCCGATGAATGCCGCGGTGATGAGTCGCGCGGCCTGGGAAAAGTCCATCCACAAGATGGTCGACAGGTTTGGCGCCCCGATCAGCGCCGAGAACCTGCAGGTCATTCTTGAGTATCTGTCGCTGCACTACTCGGCAGTGCCGCCCTGAGGCGCTAACCCTGGCTCATCGCACTCTGGCGCCGCTCGGCAATGGGCGGGTGCCCGAACTGATTACGGTAGCACTTGGAAAAGTGCGGGGGCGACTGAAAGCCGCAGGCCGTACTGACCGCCATGATGGGCATGGCCGTCTGCAGCAGCAGCTCGCGCGCGCGCCGCAGGCGCATTTCAAGGTAATAGCGTTTAGGCACGCAGTTGACGTACTGCTTGAACAGGCGCTCGATCTGGCGCCGCGAGATCCCCGCCCGCCCCGCGATGTCCTCGAGCGAGAGCGGATTCTCGATGTTGGCTTCCATCAGCTCGGCAATCGCGATCAGATTCTGGTGTCCGGCGCCAACCTGGGCGCGCAGGGGCACGTACTGACGGTCATCGGCGTTGCGGATCCGGTCGACGATGAACTGCTCCGACACCAGGCGCGCAATCCGCGTGCCCAGCTTCGCTTCGATCAGGTGCAGCATGAGCGCGAGCGGGGCCACGCCACCCGAGCAGGTGTAGCGGTTGCGATCGACGGTATAGAGCTGGTCGGAAATCAACACGGTCGGAAACTGCTCGCGCAATGCAGCGAGATTTTCCCAATGGATGGTCGCGCGATAGCGATCGAGGAGCCCGGCCTGCGCCAGCGCGTAGCCGCCGGTGCACAGTGCGCCGAGCGGAACGCGCCGCTCAGCGAGGCGTCGCAGCGTCTGGAGAAGCTTCGGTGTGATCGCGTCGCGCACATCGGTCCCGCCGCAGACGAAGATCAGGTCAAAGGGGCGCAGCTGGTTCAAGCCGTAGGTCGGCTCGAGCTTCAGGCCATTGCTCGCGACGACCGCGTTGCCATCCAGGGTGGCAATTTCCCATTCATAGGCGCTCAGGCCCGACACCCGGTTGGCCATCCGCAGCGGCTCGACAGCATTTGATACTGCTATCATCGAGTAGTTGACCAGCGTCAGAAATACGAAACGCGTGGTCTGGGTCGAGTCGGCTGGTTTCACGGTGCCTTGGCGGCTACGCCATCTGGCAGGACTCGCGAAAGTATAAGACTCCTTGGCGCAATTGGGTAAGCGATTGTCGCAATTTGAGCTTTGGCTTGCGGACCGATCTCTACACTGCGCGAGAGCAAATACCTAGGTCGGGAAGGGGCACTTAAGGATGAGAACGCACGCGCGCGTGGTGGTGATTGGCGGTGGTGCCGTCGGTGTCAGCACGCTGTACCACCTGGCAAAGAAGGGCTGGTCCGACGTCGTGCTCATTGAACGCTCCGAACTCACCGCCGGCTCCACCTGGCACGCCGCCGGACTCCTGCCGCTGTTCAACATGAGTTACACGGTCGGTCAGCTGCACAAGTATTCCGTGGACTTGTACAAGCGGCTCCCTGCCGAGACGGACCAGGACGTCAGCTTCCACGTCACCGGTAATCTCCGCCTGGCGACCTGCCGCGAGCGCATGGACGAGTACCTCAAGTACTGCAGCACGGCCAACACCATCGGTGTGCCCTTTCGCATCATCGAGCCCAGGGAAGTCCGGAGCCTGTGGCCCCTGATCAATCTCGGTGACGGCAAGGACACGCCGAAGGTCATCGGGGCGCTCTACCACCCGGACGACGGCCACATCGCCCCGGCGGACCTGACCGCTGCGC
>DASWFL010000026.1:0-23713 GCA_036394255.1 Steroidobacteraceae bacterium | reverse complement strand
ATCGCGCGCGGCAAGGAGCAGGGCTACCTCACCTACGCGCAGGTCAACGATCACCTGCCCTCCGAAATCGTCGATCCGGAGCAGATCGAAGACATCGTCAACACCATCAATGACATGGGCATTCCGGTGTACGAGAAGGCGCCGGACTCCCAGTCGCTCCTGGCTTCCGACCCCGCCTCGCCCGCGGACGAGGAAGCGATCGAAGAGGCCGCCGCCGCACTGGCCGCGCTCGACGCCGAGCTCGGCCGCACCACCGATCCGGTGCGCATGTACATGCGCGAGATGGGCACGGTGGAACTGCTGACGCGCGAGGGCGAGATCCGCATCGCCAAGCGCATCGAGGAAGGCCTCGACGCCGTGCGCCTGGCGCTCGCCAGCTACCCGGCCACGCATGAATTCCTGCTGCACACCTACGAGCAGTTCAAGGCCGGCCAGGCGCGCATGGTCGATCTGGTCGTGGGCTTCATCGACCCGAACGCGCCGGACGTGATCGCACAGCCGCAGAATCCGACCAAGGTCGTCGAGATCGTGGCTGAAGGCCGCAAGCCCGATGAAGAGGAAGCCGAAGACTCCGATGCGGATGACGAGGTCATCGACACCGGCCCCGATCCGGAGGAAGTCGCGCGCCGCATGGGCGTGCTCCGCAAGCATCTGAATACGGTGCTGGCCGCGCTCGCCAAGCAGGGGAGCGATGACCCGCGCACGCACAAGGCGCGCAAGCGCCTGGCCGATGAGTTCATGGAGCTCAAGCTCTCGCCGCGCATGTTCGACGCGCTGACGGCGCAGCTGCGCGCGCATATCGGCGAGATCCGCCAGATCGAGAAGGAGATCATGATCATCGCCATCCGCGACGCGGGCATGCCGCGCAAGGATTTCATCAGTACCTTCCCGAAGAACGAGACCAGCGCACGCTGGATTGCCCGCCACGTCAAGGCCGGCAAGAAATATTCCGCACCGCTCGCCCGCCTGAAGGACGAGATCGAGCGCCGCCAGAAGAAACTCCAGCTGCTCGAGGTCAGCTTTCACCTCTCGATCAGCGCCATCAAGGACATCAACCGCGAGGTATCGATTGGCGAGGCCAAGGCACGTCGCGCCAAGAAGGAGATGGTCGAGGCGAACCTGCGCCTGGTGATTTCGATCGCCAAGAAATACACCAATCGCGGCCTGCAGTTCCTGGACCTGATCCAGGAGGGCAATATCGGCCTGATGAAGGCGGTGGACAAGTTCGAATACCGCCGCGGCTACAAGTTCTCGACCTACGCCACCTGGTGGATCCGCCAGGCCATCACCCGCTCGATCGCCGACCAGGCGCGCACCATCCGCATTCCCGTGCACATGATCGAGACGATCAACAAGCTGAACCGCATCTCGCGGCAGATGCTGCAGGAGATGGGTCGCGAACCGACGCCCGATGAACTCGCGGTGCGCATGGAGATGCCCGAAGACAAGGTGCGCAAGGTGCTGAAGATCGCCAAGGAGCCGATCTCGATGGAGACGCCGATCGGCGATGACGAGGATTCACACCTCGGCGATTTCATCGAGGATACGTCGGTCACCTCTCCGATCGATCAGGCGACCAACGAATCACTCAAGGAAACGACGCACTCCGTGCTCGCCCAGCTCACCCCGCGCGAAGCCAAGGTGCTGCGCATGCGCTTTGGCATCGACATGAACACCGACCACACGCTCGAGGAAGTCGGCAAGCAGTTCGACGTCACCCGCGAGCGCATCCGGCAGATCGAGGCCAAGGCGCTGCGCAAGCTCCGCCATCCGAGCCGCAGCGAGCAGCTGCGCAGCTTCCTGATGGACGATTGAGGGGCGCGCCGCTCTAGCGGCAGCTGGAGCCCTGTGAACTCCAATCCTGGATGAAACCGACGCGGTCGACTACCACGCTCAGGGTGCAGTTCGGCCCTTCATTCGCGTTGACGCGGTAGACGCTGTTTCCCTTGGCGTCCGCGACGACGCTCTTCTGCTCCTTCTCATGGCCCGTCCAGCGCAGGAAATCGCTGTAGCGCTGGCCGACCCAGTCATCCATCCGATGTCCGAAGGTCGCGCAGCCGGACATCATCGTGAACAGGATCGCAGCGCTCAGCAGGTAGACTGCGCGGCGCGTGCCCGAGGGGATGAAGCAGGCGGATGGGCGAGAAGGTCCGGGCAGGTCCTGGTTCATCGCAGCTCCGCTTTCCTGGTCGGCGCCAGGATGTAGGCAGTGATCGCGGCTGCATCATGGACCCATACCGCTGCATTTATCAGCCTATTTCTCCGCTTTGCGACAAATTTCCACACTTTATGTTGCCGATTTCGTCGCTCCTGAGCGACGCCGGCGAAGCCGGGGCACCGGTCAGGCCTTGACCCGCGCCATGGTCGGATCGTACAGGGGCTCAAGGTGCAACTGGCAGGGAACGCGCTCGGTAGCGACCTCGAGCTCATAGGTCCCGGCGAGCAGATAGTCGCGGTCCACGCCAGCTGCCCGGCGCACATAGCCGTAGCCAATCGCCTGGCGGAGGGTGTGGCCGTAGCCGCCGCTGCTCAGCCAGCCGACGCGTTCACCGTTGCGGTATAGCGTCTCCCGGCCGAGCAGCTGTACGGCAGGATCGGCGACGGTGAAGGCGCACAGCGTCTTTTGCAGCGGCGATCCGTGGCGCCGGATCAGGGCCTCGCGACCCAGGAACGGCCTGCCTGCCTTGAGCTTGACCGCCCAGCCCAGGCCCGCTTCGAAGGGTGTGTAATCGGGGCCGATGTCGGTGCCCCAGGCGCGGTAGCCTTTTTCCAGGCGCAGGGTCTCGATCGCCCGATACCCGGCGTTGCTGATGCCGAAGGCCGCACCCGCGTGCATCAGCGCGGTGTAGAGCTGCACGGCGAACTCCACGGGCACGTGCAGCTCCCAGCCGAGCTCCCCGACATAGGTGACGCGCAACGCGAGCACCGGCGCGCCGGCGAGCTCCAGGCGACCCGCCCGGCCGTAGGGAAACGCGGCGTTGTCCAGCCCATCGCGCGTGAGTGCCTCCAGTACGCGCCGCGCCTGCGGCCCCATGAGGGCCAGCACCGCGTGCGCCGCCGTGACGTCGATGAGGCGGGCATCGAGGCCAGCCGGGATCTGGCGCGAGATCCAGTCAAAATCATGGGTCGCGAAACCGGTGCCGGTCACGAGGTAGTAGGCGTCCGTCGCGACCCGGGCGACGGTCAGATCGCACTCGATACCGCCGCGTTCATTGAGCATCTGCGTGTAGATGAGGCTTCCGACGGGCCTGGCCACCTCGTTGGCGCAAATCCAGCTCAGGGCCTGCTCCGCATCGCGGCCGAGCAGCCGAAACTTGGCAAAAGAGGTCTGATCGAAGAGCGCCACGCGCTCGCGCGTGGCCTGGTGCTCGCGTGCCACGGCCGAAAACCAGTTCGGACGGGCGAAGCTGTAGACATCGCGAGCCTCCTCGCCCGCCGCCGCGAACCAGTTGGGCCGTTCCCAGCCGAGCTTTTCGCCAAATACGGCGCCCTGCTCCTGCAGGAGCGCGTACAACGGCGAGCGGCGCAGCGGCCGGCCGCTGGCGTGTTCCTCGCCGGGCCAGGCGATGGTGTAGTGCTTGCCGTACAGCTCGAGCGTGCGGCTGCGCACCCAGTTGATGTCCGCGTGCGGCGCGCCGAAACGCCGGATGTCGACCGGCCACAGATCGAGCGGCGCCTCACCCCCGACAATCCACTCCGCAAGCATCCGGCCAGCGCCGCCGCCCGAGGCGATACCGAAGGCGTTGAAGCCGGCACCTACATAGAAGCCGCTCACTCCCGGGGCCGGCCCGAGGATGAAGTTGCCGTCGGGCGTGAAACTCTCCGGCCCGTTGATGAGGTCCTTGATACCGGCCGAGGCCAGCGCAGGCACGCGCGGCAGCGCCAGCTCGAGGATCGGCTGGAAATGGTCCCAGTCGGGCGGCAGCAGCTGGAAATTGAAATTATCCGGAATACCCTCGAGCGCCCAGGGTCTTGGGTTCGGCTCGTAGCCGCCCATGACGAGCCCGCCGACGTCCTCCTTGTAATAGGTGAGCCGGTCCGGATCGCGCAACGTCGGCAGACCGCGGCTGATGCCGGGTATCGCATCGGTAATCAGGTACTGATGTTGCACCGAGACCAGTGGCACGTTGACCCCCGCCATCGCGCCGACCTGCCGCGCCCACTGGCCGGCACAGTTCACGACCACCTCACACCGGACCGGCCCGCGAGCGGTGCGGATCGCCTTGACGCGGCCGCCGTCGAGCTCGATGCCGAGCACGTCCGTGTCTTCGAAGATCCGCACGCCGCGCATGCGCGCGCCCTTGGCCAGTGACTGGGTGATGTCGGAGGGATTGACCTGGCCGTCAGTCGGCAGGAAGGCAGCGCCGACCAGATCGGAAATATCCATCAGCGGCCACAGCTGCTGCGCTTCGTGCGGCGACAGCAGCTGCATCTCGAGGCCAAAGGAGCGCGCACTGGTGGCCTGGCGCTTCAGTTCGATCCAGCGCGCCTCGTTGCAGGCGAGGCGCAGGCCACCGTTCATCTGCCAGCCGCTCGCCAGCCCGGTCTCCGCTTCCAGTGTGCTGTAGAGCGCGACCGAGTAGCCGAGCAGTTGCGTGATGTTCGCGCTGGTGCGCAGCTGCCCGACCAGGCCGGCGGCGTGATGCGTCGAGCCCGAAGTGAGCTTGTGCCGCTCGATGATGATCGTGTCGGTCCAGCCCAGCTTTGCCAGGTGGTAGGCCGTCGAGCAGCCGACGATGCCGCCCCCGATGACCACTGCACGCGCCTGCGCCGGAAGCTCAGCCACGTTGCTCCCGGAACTGCTGCCAGCACTGCTCGAAGCGCTGCAGACAGTCGCGCGCATAGCCGGCGTAGTCGAAATCGATGGTGGAGGTAAGCGTGGAGACCGTGCCCCACAGCGACTCGCGCAGCAGCGAGGCGCATTGCATGGCGGCGAAACCGCGCGCGATCGAAGCTTCGAATCCCGCACCAAAATAACGGGTCAGGAGCTGCGACTCCAGCTCGGGAGTGAACGCGTTGTTGGACGCCAGATTGGCCAGATCGAACAGCGGGCTGTTGAACCCGGCGTAGTCCCAGTCGATGAGCCACAGCCGCTCACCATCATCGATGAGATTGGCAGCGAGCAGATCGTTGTGGCCAAACACGATCGTGACCGGCCCGACGGCGAGCTCGAGCTGCCGCGCGATTTCCGCCAATTCGTCGAGTTCCACGGTGTCGGGACGCTGACCCCGCGCCTCGAGCTGGTGCAGGTACTGGCGTATGACCTGGAACACCCAGAACATCAGCGCCGGCCCCTGCAGGTAGCGCGGTATCTGCTGGTGACAGCGGCGCAGCAACTCCACGATGCGCTCGAGCTGGTCAGCGGTGCGCACATCCTCCGGCCTCAGCGTACGACCCTGCACGAAACGGCTGACGAGGAATCCCTCGGCGGCATACACCACCTCGGGCGTCAGGCCCACGGCGCAGGCCGCGCGCGCCGCGGCGAGTTCGTTGAACCGCAGTACGCCATGCTCGGGAATGTCGCGACCGATGCGCACCACGAACTGCTGCCCGCTGCGATCGCTGACCCGGTAGTTGCGATTGGTGATGCCCCCGCTCAGGGGCGAGATGTCGACGTCCCCGCTCCAGCATGGCAGCGCGCGTATCCCCTTATCGTTGTTGTTTTCGCTCATGCCAGCCTTCCGGGCGCGTGCCGGCGCCGATTATACTCGGGCGCATGAACTTCGCGCGCCATCCCGACGGCCCCCGCGCACTTGTGCTCGCCGGCGCGATGGCGGACATGGCGCGCAGGATCGCGCGCAGTTATTTCCGCGGCACCATCGATGTGGAGCAGAAAGCCGATCACAGTCCGGTGACCGTGGCTGATCGTGCGATCGAGACGGAGATGCGCCGCATGATCCGCGCGGAGTTTCCCACGCACGGCATCCGCGGCGAGGAATTCGCCGCCGAAGCCGGCGGAGAGTTCACCTGGGTTCTCGATCCGATCGACGGCACGAAGAGCTTTATCAGCGGCTATCCGCTGTTTGGCTCACTGATCGCGCTGCTGCTGGAGGATCGGCCGGTGCTCGGAGTGATCGAGGCTCCGGCGCTCAACGAACGCTGGGTCGGGAGCTGCGGTTCGCCGACGCGGTTCAACGAAGCGGTGGCGCGCACCAGCGCCTGCCAATCCATCGCGGCGGCGCGCCTCTACAGCACCACCACCGATTCCGTCCAGGGCGAGCATCTGCAGCGCTACGACACTCTTTCACGCCGCACGGCGATGCGCCGCTTTGGGGGCGATTGCTACATCTACGGCCTGCTGGCCTCCGGCCACTGCGATCTGGTCATCGAAGGGGCGCTCAAGCCGCACGATTTCATGGCACTCATTCCGGTGATCGAGGGCGCGGGTGGCAGGATCAGCGACTGGAACGGCGCGGCTCTCACTAGCCAGTCGGGTGATCGCGTCGTGGCCGCTGCGACCGAAACCCTGTGGGCGCAGGCGGTCAGCGCCCTGGCAGGACCGTGATGCCCACGCCCAGGGAGTCTCGATGAGTGATCTGCTGCAGGCCGTGGTGCTCGGCATCGTCGAGGGCCTCACGGAATTTCTGCCCGTCTCCAGCACCGGCCACCTGCTGATCGCGGAGCATTGGCTCGGCAGGCGCAGCGAGCTGTTTAACGTGGCCATACAGGCCGGCGCGATCCTCGCCGCGGTTGTCGTCTTCTGGCCGCGAATCAGTCAGCTGCTGTTCGGCCTCGGTGCGCGCGAGAACCGCGACTACCTCGCCAAGCTCCTGTTCGCGTTTTCGATCAGCGCCGCGGGCGGGCTCGCGGCAAAGAAGCTTGGAGTGGTGCTGCCCGAAACCGTCGCACCGATCGCCGGTGCGCTGCTGGTCGGCGGCTTGCTCATCCTGCTGATCGAATGGCGGGTGAGCGGCCGCGCGCTGGTGAGCGCAGTCAGTTGGCCGGTCGCCTTCTGGGTGGGCGCGGCGCAGATCGTCGCCGCTGTGTTCCCCGGCACCTCCCGCTCCGCCGCCACGATCTTCGCCGCGATGCTGGCCGGCCTGACTTCGCGCCCGGCGGCCACCGAGTTCGCGTTCCTGGTCGGCATTCCCACCATGTTCGCGGCCACCGGCTATGAATTCATCGGCTTGCGCGGCACCGCGAGCGCAGAGGTGGACTGGAGCGCCCTGGCCCTCGCCTTTGCCGTCGCCGCCGTGGTGGCCTTCGCCGCCGTCAAGTGGCTCCTGCGCTACGTCCAGACCCACCGCTTCACGGTATTTGCCTGGTACCGCATTGCCGCAGGCCTGCTACTCCTGCTAGTCGCCCGCTGATCAGCTCAGCCCCCTCTGGCGGTCAACCGACCGCGCCCCGCACCGTTGTCTGCTGTAACCGTAACCTTCGAACGGAGACAGCCATGCCCGGAACGACGCCTGGTATTACGTTCAACTCGACCGCCCGCCTGCCCGCCCGCCTGCCCGCCCGCCTGCTCAAGGCCGGCGCCGCGGCCCTGGCCGCGCTGCTCGTCGCCTGTGGCGGTGGGTCCGGAGATCTGGGCGGTTCGAACAATGGCGTGAGTGGCGCGACCTGCAGCGGGAGCTGCGGTTCGAGCCTCATTACGATGCAGGACGCCGCCGGCGACTTCCTCAGTTATACCGTGGATGTCGTCTCCCTCAAGCTCAGGAAGGCCAGCGGCGCGATGGTTGAGACGCTACCCGCCACCACCCGCGTCGACTTCGCGCAGCTGGTCGACCTGTCCGAGCTGATCAGCGCCGGACAGATCCCCGCCGGCGATTACGTGGCCGCGACCATGACGGTCAATTACGGCAACGCCAGTATCACCGCCGACGATGGCGCGGGCGGCAGTGTCGCCCTGACCCCTCTCGACACCCAAGGCAATGCGCTGACCGGCCCGGTCGACCTGACCGTGCAGCTCGACAATCGCCATCAGCTCCTCATCACACCTGGGCGCACCGCACGCCTGGCCTTTGATTTCAATCTCACCGTGTCCAACGTGGTCGACCTTGGCACCGCCTCGGTCACCGTAACGCCGCTGATTCAGGCCACCGTCGTGCCGCCGGCGGACCTTCGGATACGTGTGCGCGGCCTGCTGGTCGCGGCCGACACCATGACGAATACCTACACGGTCGATGTGCGGCCCTTCCATCTCGGGTCCGGCAGTGCCGGCCAGCTGGTCGTGCACACCAGCGATACCACTTCCTATGAGATCGATGGCACCTCGTACACCGGCGCTGCGGGACTGGCCGCACTGGCGGCGGAACCGGCGAATACCTATACCCTGGCCCGCGGCACATTGCAGACCAGCGACTTCAGCTTCACGGCGACGCGCGTGCTCGCGGGCAGCAGCGCCGACAGCAACACCATGGATCGTGTGCGGGGCGACGTGATCGCGCGGAGCGGAGATACGCTGACCGTGCGCGGCGCCACGCTCGATTTTCGTGACGGCAGCTTCGAATTCATGCGTGGCGATGTCACCGTCACCGTGGCCGCGGCGACCAGCGTCACCGAGGAAGGCGCCACCGGCAGCTTCGGCATTGACGACATCTCGGTAGGCCAGCGGATCTGGGCGGCGGGTACCGTGAGCATCGACAGCGCCTCGGGCGCGGCGACACTGGATGCCACCGCGGGCCGCGTGCGACTCGAGATCACGTCGCTGTGGGGCCTGGTCACCGGCGCGGTCGGCAACCCGCTGACGCTGAATCTGCAGGCCGTCGATGGCCGCAATCCCGCCGTCTACAATTTCGCGGGGACGGGAGCCAGTGCGGCGACGGACGCCAATGCCGCGGCCTACGCCATCGACACCGGCATACTGGATCTCAGTGCGCTCTCGATCGGCGCCCCGGCGCGAGTGTTTGGCTTTCCGGTCCCCTTCAGCACGGCCACGGGCATCGATTTCAGCGCCCAGTCGCTGGTGTCCTACTCCGAGGTGCCGAATCTGCTGGCGATCGGCTGGACGCGTTCGGGTTCCACCACCGCATTCCCGAACCTCAGCACCGCCAGCACGGCCCTGAATCTGGACCTGACGGGCGTGGGCCTGGTGCACTTCCTGCAGATTGGACCGGAGCGCGTGAATCTGCTGTCCTTGCCCGCAGCCCCGCAGATCATTCCTGACACGGGCGCACTGGTGACACTCTATGCCATCGGTCACACCCGATCGCGCAGCATCGACAATTATTGGGCGTTCAGTGATTTCATCACCGCGCTGGCGGCCGACATGAACGGCACCACGGCAGTGCTCGGAATTGCCGCCGGCGGCCGGTACGACGCCGTGGCCAATACTTTCAGCGCCCACCACCTTGCCGTGGTGCTGAACGACTGAGGGTTGATCCTGCCTGCTGGACTGACGGGCCCGCGCCGCCGCGCGGGCCCTCAGCCGTTCACCGGTTGCAAACCGCCTGGAGCCACCCCACATTAACCGTCCCCGCACCGATTCCAGGATCCTTCCATGGTCAAGGGCAGCGCTTACCGCCAGGCCGCATTTCCCATCCAGCCCCAGTTCCTCGATCGCTGGTCGTCGCGCGCGATGTCCGGTGAAGGGCTCACCGAGGCCGAGCTCATGCCGCTGCTCGAGGCGGCACGCTGGGCGCCCTCTTCCGGAAACTTCCAGCCCTGGCGATTTCTCTACGCACGCCGCGACACCGACTTCTGGCCGGCGTTCCTGGATCTGCTGGTGCCCCGCAATCAGAGCTGGGCGCAACACGCCGGCGCGCTCGTGCTGCTCATCTCACGCACTCACCTCGACGGCGACGGCAAGGCCTCCGTCACACATTCCTACGACACCGGTGCCGCCTGGATGAGTCTGGCGCTGCAGGGTATCCACAATGGCCTGGTCGTCCACGGCATCGAGGGCTTCGATTACGAACGCGCCCGCCGCGTGTTGCGGGTGCCGGCCGAATTCGCCGTTGAAGCCATGGCCGTGATCGGCAAGCCCGGCGACAAGGCAAAGCTCAGCGAGCCGCTCCAGCAACGCGAAATACCCAACAACCGCCGGCCGCTGGCGCAGAGCGCCTGCGAGGGGCCCTTCAGCCTGTAGCTCCGGAGGCGGCATCGCCGCGCACGGCAATAGCTGCAGGGCCGCTCAGCCTTGCCGTCGGTCGGCGCGGCCGGGTCGGGACAGCTGGACCGCGCGCTCGGCCATGGCCACAATGCGCAGCGCGGATTGCCGATTCCCTCACGCCAACCGGATTCGGGGATTGCCGTGGCACAACGCTTCCTGAAAATCGCCGTCGTATACCTCTTCCTCGGAGCCCTGCCGGGTATCACGATGGACATCTTGCAGAATTTTGCCTTGGTCCCGGTGTATGCGCACGTGCCGCTGCTCGGTTGGGCGACTCTCGCGCTGGCTGGCGTCGGGACCGTCGTATGAACAGGTCGCCTGGGCCGGCCGGCTACTCCGGGACTCCGCTCGCAAAGAAGCTCGGCATCGTCGCCGGCTCAAGGATTCTTGCCCGACACGCGCCGCCGGAGTACGGGAATTGGCTGGCGCCTTTGCCCCCTGAGGTCGAGTTTGAAGACAGGATCAGCGCCGCCACTGATATTGTCCATATTTTCTGTGTCCGCAAGGCCAGGCTGCGGGCCGATCTTGTGCGTGCGCGCGCCTCGATCCGCGAAACCGCGGCCATTTGGGTGTCTTGGCCAAAGAGAGCATCGAAACTGCCCACCGATCTCACGGAGGACACGATCCGCGCCTTGGCTTTGCCAATCGGCCTCGTCGATGTAAAGGTATGCGCCGTCAGCGACGTCTGGTCTGGTCTCAAGCTCGTGATCAGAAAGGAACTGCGACGCCAGGCGTGACGAGCCCACTCGTGCCCAGGGAGAGCCCCGTATGCCGGACCCCATATCGCCGAAGTCTGTGGCCGCTTCGCTCACAGAATACTGGTCGCCTCGCGTCGTCGCGGAACTCGACGATTCATACGTCAAGGTAGCGAAGGTCAGGGGCAGCTTCGTGTGGCACGCCCACGATCGGGAGGACGAGCTTTTCTTCATCCTGAAGGGCAGGCTGCGCATCGAGCTCGAGGGCGGCGCCGTTGAACTCGCTGAGGGCGACACCTATGTGGTGCCCAAGGGCGTACGGCACAACCCTGTCGCCGACGAGGAGTGCCACATCATGCTCATCGAGCGAAAGACCACATTACACACCGGCTCCGCGGTCACGGAGAGAACGCGCAGCCTCGCAGAACAGCTTCGCCCCTGTTGACACTGCCGACACAAGCCAGGACGGAGCGCTACTCGGTTCATGCAGAACGGCAAAGGTGCAGGACTCTTCGCGCTCTATGTCGCTTGCGCCGCCGTGTTCGTGTGGTTCACCAGCGTGGGTCTGCCTCCCCTGGTGGCGTCGCATTTTGGCGCGGGCGGCACGGCCAATGGATTCATGGCTCGCAGCTCCTACACGCTTTTCATGCTGGCGTTCGTGATTGGCCTTCCGGGCTTGATGGTGCTCGTGGCCTGGCACGCGGTCGGGAATGACAAGGCCCGCATCAATCTACCCAACCGGGACTATTGGCTGGCGCCGGAACGGCGCACCGCGACCGTGGCTATGCTGCGCGCCGGGATCCAGTGGTTTGGAGTGCTGCTGGTCGCCTTCCTGTGCTACGCACACGCCTTGGTCGTAGTCGCCAACAAGGTTCAACCGCCGCAACTCCCGGAGTCCTGGTTCATCGGCGGCCTGGTGATCTTCTTCGTCGTCTTGATGATCGCAGTCAGGGCTTTTCTGCGCCGCTTTCGCCGCGACACCTGACTGATTCCTGATGGTGTTTCTGATTCAGGACACCGGATGCCGGAGCCACTGGCCAGCCGCAAGGCGTTCGGCTCAGCCGTTGAGCTCCATCGTGCCAAAATGCCACTTCTCCACCGGGGGCTCTGTGCCTAGAGGTGCGTCGTGCGAAGGATCCAGGCGGGCCAGGTTCTTCCGCAGGAACGATTCGAGTCTCCTGTCGGCGTGCTCGCGCTCGTCCATGGCGCTTCGACCATACTCTTCCATCGCCTCCTGACTGATGCCGACCCGCACAGTCTTGCTGCGCTTGTTGGGGCGCATCGGATCCGTGCCCAGCTTCCAGGAAGCGAGCAGCACGAACTCGGCGTCACCGGGCAGCGTGATGAGGCGTGTACCCGTGGGGAATACCCGTTCGGCCACGGCACGCACCCGCGCTTGCCGGTCGCGCCCGAGATGAATCGTCGGAGCCGCGCGATCGGCGAAGGTGTTCTTCATCGCTCCATCCCCTCTTCTGGCGACCATGCCGGAGGGCATCGCGGATGTCTAGAGAGGTGAATTATGTAGGTCCCTTGTGCGCGGGTTGCGTCGGGCGTTTGAATGTGGCAGGTAATGCACCATGAAGCGATCCATGACCCTGATTTCGCTCCTGTGTGTTGTCGCCGCATCGCTGGCAATGGGCGCGACCAGCCCGGAGGAGGTGCCGATCGGGCAATTGCTGCGGCCTGCGACCCTGCAGGGCCTGAATGGCCCGTCCAGGAATTTGTCGGAATTTCTGGGCAGGCCCCTGATCATCAATGTATGGGCGAGCTGGTGCGGCCCGTGCCGGGCAGAAATGGCCTCGCTGGAGCGTCTCGCCTGGCTGGACCTGGGTAAAGACTTCACAATCATCGGCATTTCCACCGATGACTTCCCTGAGCAGGCCGAAGGCTGGCTGAAACACTCCAATGCGACGATCAATCAGTTCATCGACCGGCGTCTGCAGATGGAACACATGCTGGGTGCCTCGAGACTTCCCCTCACTGTGCTCGTCGATTCCCGCGGTCGGGTACTCGACAAGATCTACGGCGCGAGGGAGTGGGACAGTCCCGAGTCCGTTGCGTTTGTGAGCAGGACCTTCCGTCTGCGACCGGGCCCCTAGGACCATGAATTGGTGGCCCACACTCATTCTCCAGTTCGCCGCACTGGACACACTGGCGGGCTGTGCCGCATGGCAGGCGCCAGCCCAGCGTAGCTGTTTTCATCGCAGCGAGCGCATCGAGACGGAGATCGGGTACTGCCAGGCGGTCCGCAGTGGGAACACGCTGCATGTTTCCGGGATCGCGGGCGAAGGAAAGATGGACCTGGCCGTGCGTTCGGTCTACGACCGCCTTCGCCAGACGCTGACGGCCAACGGCCTGTCGTTCGCCGATGTCGTCAAGGAAAATGTCTACACCACTGACCTCGATGCCTTCATCGGCACCCGGGAGATTCGCAAGGACTACTACGGGTCCACGCTTCCGGCCGCGACCTGGGTACAGGTGCAGCGTTTGTACCTGCCCTCATTCGTTGTCGAGATTGAGGTGACCGCTGAGCACCGTCAATGACGGCGTGTCATGCGCAGCCAGCCCTTGCCAGCGCGTTCCGCCCGAAGGCGCGGGGGAATACCGGATGAGGGCTTTCAGGTCGCCTGATCGGCATTCCACCGGGCGACATCATCCGCCAGCGCAGGGGAGGAACTGGATTCACCCACCAGCGCCAGGATCTCCTGCGGCCTGATTTTCTCCCCTGCGGTTGATAGGAACCGGGCCCGGACCAGCGCGTTCGCCACCGCTTCGCTGCCGCGTTCGAAGCGCTGCTCGAGCACGAAGGCTTTCTCATCCCATCCCAGAACCCGAGTTGCGATCGTGAACGCCTGGAAGAGTGTAAGAGACCGGCGGAAGCGAATGGTCTGTGCAACCACCACCGGATACCAGCCCCGCTGACGGAGACTGCGTGCCAGGCCGGCCCGCATCATCAGATCGACGCGTGCCAGGTCCATCATTGAGAGGTACACCCCGTTGTTGACGTGCCGCAGCACGTCCAGGTCCGTGGGTAGCACCCGAAACGGCGTACGACAGGGACCGAAGGGTGGGACAGGTGTACGTCTCGGGCTGGCGAGCAGGAGCCACAGGAGACGGAACCACAGATTCACGCGCGGCGCTCCCGTTCGGGTGTTCGGACGGGTACTCTAAGCCTTCGGGTCATTCAAGGAGTGTTGTCATGAAGCGGTCGGCCTCAGCAGTTTGGCATGGAGATCTCAAGCAGGGCCAGGGGGCTCTGGCCACTCACAGCGGCGTACTCAAGGACACGCCCTATTCATTCGGAATGCGGTTCGAACAGGCTCCCGGTACGAATCCGGAGGAGCTGCTGGCAGCAGCGCACGCGGGCTGCTTCACCATGGCGCTGACGGCCTCGCTCGGCCGTGCCGGCTTTGTTCCCAAGCGCCTGGCCACTCAGGCGATCGTGTCCCTGGAACAGGTCGAGGGTAAGTGGACCATCAATCACGTCCAGCTGAATACGGAAGCCTGGGTTCCCGGTATAGATGTCACTCAGTTTCAGAAGATCGCCGCTGATGCCAAGGCCGACTGCCCGGTTTCGAGACTATTCAAGGCGGATATCACGCTTTCCGCCAAGCTGGAACCGAGCTGAAATCCGCGCGGGCCCGCCGCTGTCGGCGCGGACAGCCTGTGCAGAGTCGCCGCAGCTGACTGCTGATCGCTGGCTGAACGGCCCGCGGGCCTTTGCGCAGACCGCGTGAAGTGAGACACTTCATCTGTCCCCACGGAAGTGAGTGCCATGATTGATGTAGGCGTGATCCTCAAGCGTTTCGAAACGCCGGACGAGGTGCGTGAGCTCGATCACGGCAGGTTTGAATTGGTGAACCTGGGCGGAATGAGTATTGGCCGCGCCACCTACCTGCCCGGGTGGAAGTGGTCGAAGCACGTCGGGCCGCTGGTGGGTGCGACTCGCTGCCATGTCAAGCATGTGGGCTTGGTGCTCGCGGGCGTGGCCACGGCGGCGTTTGATGACGGTACCATCATTGAGCTGCGTGCTGGACACGTCTTCTATATACCGCCCGTGCCGCACGACAGCTGGGTCGTGGGCGATCAGCCCTATATGTCGCTGCATTTCGGCGGTGCCGAGCGGTACGCGCGCTAGCGCTGGACAGATCACGCGCGCTCGGAGCAGCCTGGCGGTGGGTCGACGCGTCTGCGCGTGCAAGCCAGAAATGGGTGACACTCACTCATTGACGACATAAGCTCCTTCTACCGTGCTTCGCAAAGCGCGTCCGGGATACCGGTACGCGCCGAAGCACCTTGAGTTGCAGGCCCTGGGCGGACGGACCCCCTGGCGGTAGCTGCTGGAATCGGGCGAACCCGGAGTTGCGGCAAGACATGGCGAAACAACGGTATGAAGGGAGCTGCCACTGCGGCCAGGTGCGCTTCGTCGTGCACGGCGACCTGGCCACTGCCGCTATTTGCAACTGCTCGATCTGTACCAGGAAGGGCTTTGTGCACTTCATCGTGCCGCCGGCGGATTTCGAACTGGTCTCGGGTCGCGAGGCGCTCGCGACCTATCAGTTCGGCACCAGGATCGCGCAACACCACTTCTGCAAGACCTGCGGCATGCATCCGTTCTACATTCCGCGCTCCGATCCCAATGGCATCGACGTGAACGTACGCTGCCTGGAGGGCGTGGATGTCGACCGCCTCAAGGTTTCTCGTTTCGACGGCCAGAACTGGGACGAGGCGAACGCGGGCCAGGTTCCGTGGCGTTAATCATCGAGACAGGAGTTGCCACGACCAGCAGTGTCCGTGGGCATTTTCCGATCGGCGTCTGACTCATCTATCTGGACTGATCCTGCGCGGCCGCTGGTCGCTGCACCAGCATGACCAGCAGCCCAATGGCCGCCATCGCCCAGACAATCACCGGGCTGGAGGGCAGATCGGTGAGCGCTGAGACGAGCAGACCGAGAGCGTAGCTGGCGGCCGTCAGCCCATAACCAAGCAGCAGCTGCCGCCGCTGCGGATACCGATAGGTGGCCACCGCTGGAATGATCAGGCTGGTGAACACCAGGTACACGCCGACCAGCTGTACCGACACCGTCACCGTCACCGCAAACACCAGATAGAAACCGGCACGGCCCAGCCGCTCGCGCCACTTGAACCACGCCAGCAGCACGAAGGCGGTCAACACGGCGGCGCGCAGCAGCTGTGGCATCGAGACCCAGAGGATCTGCCCCGCCAGCAGGTCTTTCAGGTCTTCGCCGCCGTGCGGATCGTTGGCGAGCAGCAGAATCTGCGCGGTGGAGGCGAGCACGAACAGCACGCCGATCAGCGCTTCCTGCACCTCCGGGCGCCGCCGCTCGGTCCAGGTCAGCAGCAGGGCCGCCAGGAGCGCTGCACTCACCGCGGCGAGCTGCGTCACCCAGCCCTGCAGCTCCAGGCCAAAGAAATGCGCGGCTATCACACCGACACCGGCCACCTGCGCGATCGCCAGGTCGATGAACACGATGCCGCGAGCGAGCACCTGCTGTCCGAGCGGCACGTGCGAGGCCAGCACGATCAGCCCCGCCAGCAGCGCCGGCCACAGGATGCTCAGATTTGCCGACAGCGCGCTCATTTGCCCGCCGCCAGCAGACGGGACACGGTATCGTCAAAGAGCGTGTACAGATCCTTCGCCGCGGGTGTGCCGCCGACTGAATAGGGCAACATCACCACGGGAACATGAATGCGCTCGGACAGCCAGTCCGCGGCCTTCGGGTCATTGTAGGCGTTGCGCAGGATCATCCTCGGCGGCGCGGCCGTGAGCCTGGTCACCAGTTCTGCGAGGTAGCTGCTGCTGGGCGGCACGCCCGGCTTGGGTTCGATCGCGGCCACTTCCTGCAGTCCCAGCCAGCGGCACAGATAAACCTGGTCCCGATGAATCACCACGACAGGCACGCCTTTAAGCGGCGCAGCCTGCTGCTCCCAGCGAACGATGGCCGCCTGCCAGCGCGACTGGAATTCGCTCGCGCGACCCTGGTAGTAAGCCGCATTCGCGGCATCGAGCGTGCTCAGCCGCGTGCTCAGCGCCGTCGCGACCAGCGCGACATTGTGCGGATCAAGATGCGCGTGCGGATTGCCCAGCGGGTGCACGTCGCCCATCGATCGATCGACGGCCGAGGGCACCTCGAGCAGGCGCAGGCTGGCATCAGCTTCAAAATAACCGGGATTCCCGGGCTGAATGCGTGCATTGCCCGATTCGCGCAACAGGATCGGCAGCCAGCCGATCTCGAGCTCGGCACCGGCGGCGACCACCAGGTCGGCACTGCGCGCCCGCGCCACCAGGCTGGGCTTGGCATCGACACGATGCACGTCCTGAAAGGCGCTGGTTGCCGCGTACACGTCCACTTTGTCTCCGCCCAGCTCCCGCGTCAGCGCGGCCCATTCCGGAGTCGTGGCCAGCACCCTGATGGTGGCCTGCGCCGGCACCGTCATAGCGGCAAGCAGGAGCGCCGCGGCACATTTGAGATAACGGTTCATGATGATGGCTCCTAGAACTTGTGGGCGCCGTGGGCGCCGATGCTGTAGAGGTATTGCAGCAGCAGCTGCCGATCCCGGTTGTTGAGACGCGCATCGTCCCAGGCGTACTGCACCCGCAGACGCGTGAACTCGCTGGGATTCCAGTCAAACATGAGGCTGACGCGGCTCGGCGTGGCGGGCGCCAGCGTCGGGAAGCTGCTGGCCGGCAGCAGACCATTATCGACGAGGCCGATATGCACCGCGCCTGAATCAAGCGCGTCGTAGCGGGCACCGAAACGCCAGCGCGGCAGGAACTGGTACACGCCCTGCAGATACCAGCCGGATTGCCGGCTGCGGAAGGGCGCCGCCATGGTCAGCTGATTGACCGTCGCGGCCAGCTGCCCATCCTCGGTGCGCTGCAGATACTCCGCCTGCAGCTTCAGCGAGTGGACGGTGGCGTTGCCGTGCGGCGACCACTTGAGGATTCCATCGAGTACCCAGGTACGGGAGTCGCCGCTAAAGGCGTCCTCGATCGGACCTCCGCCCGCCGTGACGTCGCTGAAGCTGCGGTTTTCGGCGCGCGCGCTGAGCCAGGACAGTCCGGCGCGCCAGCTGGTCGAATCGCCGATGTCATCGCCCACGTGCGCCAGCAGGGCGCCGCCGTTGAGACCATTGCCCTGCAGGCGCGTGCGCGGATACTGCCCGCCATTGCCGGTCTCCGCACCGAGCTCGACGAACAGATCCGTGGGCGCCACCCACTTCAGCTGCGCGCCGTCCTGCGCCAGCTGGCCACCGAACATCGCCTGGTAAACGAGCGGCTGATCCACGAAATCCCAGGCGTGGCTGTGGATCTCGTTCACATAGCCCAGGCCGGAGAAAAAGCGTCCGCCCTTGAGCGAAAGGCCGGCAGGAAGGGCGATGGTCTTGACGTAGGCCTCTTCGACGCTGATCGAGTTGTCGCCGGTGATGGCGGTGGTGAGATTGGCGAAGAAGTAGGGATCGACGTTGGCGGCGAGCGTCAGCTCCGACTCGCCCAGGGTGAAGCCACGCGGCCCCGGCCCCACTCCATCGCCCGCCGGCATGAATCCGGCGACGTGATAGTCCGCCGGATCTTCGGACAGCTGCGCATAACGGCCACCGAGTATGACCGAGACGGCCGGATTGAACGCATTCTGTCCACCGCCGCCCCCCGGAGCGCCGGGTGCCATCGCGGCAACCGGCGGCGCAACTCCAGCCGTCGCGGCACCGGACGCCGCAGCGCTCGATGCGGCGGCGAGCTGCGACTCGAGCTGTGCCAAGCGCGCTTCAAGGGCACTGAGCTGCGTTTGATAACTGGATTTCACCGCGTCGAGCTCCGCCCGCAGCTCGCTCAGCTCTGACGCCCGCGCCGGCGCCGGCGCCGCTCCCAGCGCCAGCAAGCTCAACGCCGCCAGGCGCAATGCGCCTGTAGCCTTGTATCTGATCATGGGACCGCCTCTCCAGACTCATGGGATGTGCCGGACCGCCGCAGCGGCCGGACCCGTGCCAAAAGCTACGGGTGAGCGGGCGGGGCGCGCGAGCGGTAGGCAGTGAGAGCGGCGGCGCGGAGAGGCGGTTGCGCGGCGAACGCGGTGACGGTCGATGCGGGTGCCGGCAGGTGCAGCAACGGCACGGCGGAGCCGCCGGTGGCGGCCAGGAGCGGCGCAAAGGCCACGCATTCGCTGCAGGCCAGCGCGTGGATGCGCTGCAATTCACCGTTGGCGTCGCGCGAAAGGGTCAGGTGCGAGTAGGCATGCGCTTGCGCGCCCAGCTGCGCGATCACGAGGATCAGCGCCTGGAGCTGGCACAGCACCCGGAGTCTGGAAACACGCATCTGCGGACTGCCCCTCACTGCGCCGAATCCTAGCACTTTCAGCGACTTGAAGCAGCGCGCGGATGGTTAACGATCTGTAACGGGGCTCAGGCGCGGGCCGGGCGATCGAGCAGGCCTACGTAACGCGGCTGCTCGGCCACCCGCGCCAGCCAGGCTCGCAGCTTCGGGTACGGCGCCAGCGCGAGCCCGCCCTCCTCCGCCACGTGCGTGTAGGCGTACAGCGCGATGTCGGCAATGCTGTAACGCTCGCCCACGAAATAGCTGTGCCTGGCGAGGTGCCCTTCCATCACCGCCAGGGCCGCGCGACCGCGCTCCTGACGCTGCGGGAGCTCCGCGCGCAGCGGATGGTCCTCCGCGAGATGGTGCAGGATGAAGCGCGGGGTAGCCACATTGGGTTCGTGGCTGTATTGCTCGAAGAACATCCATTGCAGCACCTGCGCGTGCGCCAGCCGTCCGCTGGGCAGGAAGGCCGAGCCCTCGGCCAGATAACACAGGATGGCGTTCGATTCGGCCAGGCACTGCCCGTCCTCGAACTCCAGGGTCGGGATGCGGCCGTTCGGATTCTTGGCCAGAAACTGCGGCGTGCGCGTTGCGCCGTGCAGGATGTCGAGTTCGACGTGATGGTAGGGTTGCTGGAGCTGTGCCAGCAGCAGGCGAATCTTGTAGCCATTGCCGGAATCGAGATGGTCGTAGAGCGTGTACATCATTCAGTCCCTATCGGCGTTTCGGCGCGCGCGCCCCATTCGGCCCAGGACCCGTCATACAGGGCGCCCTCGGGCAGGCCGGCGGCGGCGAGACCCAGATTCAATATCGCCGCCGTCAGGCCCGAACCGCAGCTCGTGACTACGGCGGTGTGTTCATCCACCCCGGCGTGTGCGAAACGCGCGCGCAGCTCCTCGCGGGAACGCAGCGTCTGCTCCGGCGTCAAAAGCTCGGCGTAGGGCAGGTTTCGCGCTCCCGGGATGTGTCCGCCGCGCAATCCCGGCCTTGGCTCGCCGACTCGGGCGTGGAAACGGTCGGCCGAGCGGGCATCGAGCACGAGCTCGCGCTGCGAATGCAGATTGTCGAGCAGGTCTCCCAGTCCACGGAGCAAGCCCGTGCGCAGCGCCGTCCTGAACACGGCGGGCACGGGCGCGGTGACCGGCCCACTTTGCAGCACGCGCCCTTCGCTGCGCCACTTCGGCAGTCCGCCATCGAGCACCGCGACCGCCTCATGACCGAACAGCCGCATCATCCAGCGGCCGCGCGCCGCGGAGAAAATGCCGAGCTGGTCATAGAAAACGACGCGACTTGCATTCGACACGCCCAGCTCACCGACCAGCTGCGCAAAGCGGCTCGCCGTGGGCACCATGTGCGGCAGCCCGGACTCGCGGTCTGCGATCAGCTCGATATCGAAGTAGCGCGCGCCGGGAATGCGCTCCGCTGCAAACTGCCCGCGGGCATCACGCTTGTCGCCGGGCATGTACCAGGTGGCATCCAGCACCACGAGATCCGCGCCGGCCAGTTCGGCGGCGAGCCATTCGGTACTGACGATGGGATCCATGACGCATCTTCCGTCCAGCCGGGTGAGTGCCGCAACCCCCGCGGGCGGAGTAGAATTCCCCGGCAGGACTGGCGCCCCGAGCGGCGCCACAGGGGATCCGACCGTGATGCTCATCGGCATGTTCGATTCACCGTTCGTGCGCCGCGTGGCCATCAGCATGAAGCTGCTCGGCATCGGATTTGAACATCGCGACTGGTCGGTAGGCCGCGATTTCGATCGCATCCGGGCCTACAATCCTCTCGGTCGCGTGCCGACGCTGCTTGCCGACGACGGTGAAACGCTGATCGATTCGGCGGCGATTCTCGATTATCTGGATGATCTCGTCGGGCCCGCTCGCGCGCTACTGCCCGCCGGGGGTGCGGCGCGACGTGCCGCCCTGCGGTTCGTCGCCATCGCGATAGGAGCGGCGGAGAAAGGCGCCCTGCAGGTCTACGAGCGCGTGTTCCGGCCCTACGGCAAGCGGCACGAGCCCTGGCTCGAGCGCCTGCGCACGCAGACCTTCGGTGCACTCGCAGAGCTCGACCGGAGTTGCGCCCGGAGCAGCGGACCCTGGCTGGTCGGAGAGCACATGACGCAGGCGGACATCAGCGTGACATGTGCCACGACCTTTCTGGATGGCGCCCTGAGCGTGGCGCCGCAGCCTGAACAGTATCCGGCCTTGCGGGGCCTGGTCAGGCGCTGCGAGAGTCTGCCGGAATTTGCCGCGACGCGCATCGCCTGGTCCGCGCCCACCGCCAGTGAACCCGGCACAGCAGCCGCTGTCTGACCACTGCCATGAGAGGCCTTTACTCCGCTCTGCTCGCCTCAGTCGTCATGGTCCTGACCAGTTGCGAGACGGTCAGCACCACCGCGCCCGGCGCAATCGGTGTCGAACGCAAGCAGGTCATGTGGGTTTCCGAGGCGGATGTCGAACAAAGCGCCACGCAGGCCTACGCACTCGAGATGAGCAAAGCCAGGCAGGCAGGCAGGCTTAACGCCAACCCCGTGCAGACCGAGCGGGTGCGCGCCATCGCCAGCCGGCTGATCAGACAGACGACTGTCTTCCGTCCTGACGCTGCTGGTTGGGGGTGGGATGTCAACGTGCAGGAAAACAAGGAGCTCAACGCCTACTGCATGCCGGGCGGAAAGATCATGGTGTACTCGGGCCTGATCGACAGTTTGAAGCTCAGCGACGCCGAACTCGCCACGGTCATCGGCCACGAGATGGCGCACGCGCTGCGCGAGCACAGCCGCGAGGCGGTTTCACGCGCCTATGCGCAGCAATTGGGCCTCGGCGCCCTGGGCGCACTTGCGGGCCTGAGCCAGGATTCCCTGCAGCTCGCCGGCATGGTCACCGACGTCACCTTCACCCTGCCGCGCAGCCGCGTGCAGGAGTCGGAGGCCGACCGCGTCGGCCTTGAGCTGATGGCTCGCGCCGGCTACGACCCGCACGCCGCGCTCACCCTGTGGCAGAAGATGGGTCAGGCAAGCCAGAACGGCACGCCGGCATTCCTGAGCACACACCCATCGAGCAGCACGCGGCTGGAGGATCTGCGCACGCTTCTGCCGCGTGTACTGCCGCTGTACAACGCGGCGCCCGGGCACTAGGTGTGTAGTCTGCACAGGGCTCGCGGCCATGCGAGCCTGGCGTCGGCCATCCCTATCCTGAAATACCCGTTACATGTAACGCGTTACAGGGCAAGTTTCAGCGTTAGTTGAACACCTTTTTTACGTCGAGGTGACAAGGTTTCAGCGTTAGTTGAACACTCATGGAGTGTCTTGGAAGGGCTTGTTTGGACGCGGGTAGTGCAGCTCGCGAAGGAGTGGCTGATCAGTGGGATCACGCCGGCGCAGCGCGTAGAAGCGGATGCGTTGATGAGTGAAGTCAACCTCGCAGCGAACGAGCCGATGAGGCCAATGGTGATCGACCTGGAAGGTTCTGCCGAGCAGATGAACGCTGCCCTTGTCATCGCCGCGGCGCACGAAGATCAGGGTGCCCTCGAGTGGGGCGCCGAGGTTGAGCTTGAAGCCCTTGGGGAAGCCGCGCCGCTTGGGGGCGGTTTCCAGACGGGGAGCAGTCTTGGCGCGATGGGCCAGGATGTAACGCGCGGAGACGGCCCCCAAGGTTGCCACATCGGGGCAGCGGTGGCGCTGCCAGACCTTGCTTTGCCACAGGGCGTTGAAGCCTTCGATGGCATTTTGGAAGCCCGGCTCGCGCGGTGGGGCGAATACCGGGACAACCCCCAGTGCCAGACACAGCCTGCTAATACGCCCGACGGTGTCGGCGAACTGGTGGGCTCCCTGGAAGATCGTGTCGTTGTCAAACTGCGCGTAAGTGGGCGCTCCCTCGCGGCCCCAGCGCTCAACCAAGGCTTGCAGCGTGGCCCGTGCGCTGGGCCGCTCCATGACCCAGGCATCGCTCAGTGCGCCGTGCAGGCTGGTGCCGGTGAGCACATTGACAAGGGGCCCTCCAGCGATTTTCAGGTCCTCGATGAAATCGAAGCTATCGAGTTCGGCTTGTCCTGCGGCCAGATCGGGCAGATACCAGCCCTTGGGCGGTGCCGGCTGGCGTTGCCGATGCACGCCATCGAGTACCCCGTGACGCGCAAGCACTCGGTAGATGGTGACGCGCGAGGGGAGCTGTTCTGCAGTACGGTTCTGTTGCAGGGCCAAGCTGATGGCGTCAGGCCCGTACTCGCCCAAGACGCTTTGCTCACGCAGCGCACGGCGCGTGCTCAGGATGCGCTGCTCCAGGAGCGCAGGCGTGCGGTTAGAGGCTCGACCCGGCCGACGGTTTACAAACACCACCCGGTCAAGGCGTCTACCGCGAGCGCGCGCCACCCAGTAGGCGGCCGCGCCAAGGCTTACCCCGAACTCCGCCGCTACCGAGCGCAAGCTTCGCCCCGAGCGAACCGCCTGAACAAGCTGCCGGCGGCGTTGTTCGACCGAAGGTTTTTAGCCATCGCTCTCACCCGTCGAAAACTGAGAACCCTACCGCAAGCGCTCGCTCGGTACGAAACATCGGGGCCAATCCGGCGACCCGCAACCCCGACAGATCGCCGCGCGGGGGACATTCCGCTCGCCCTGCGGGCTCCCTCCATTTCCCC
>DASWFL010000025.1:0-4655 GCA_036394255.1 Steroidobacteraceae bacterium | reverse complement strand
TGTGCCGCCCAGGTATCCACCGCCCCGGTCGTCGCCGGCACGAGCTTCGCCGCCGCGACACCCGCCGCCAGGAACCCCGGCACCTCCAGGTTCGTCGGTATGGTGTCCCACTCGTGGTGCAATCCACTGCTGCCGTTCTTGATCAGATTCCCGCCCTGAGTCCTGGTCTTCCGATTGAACGGCGGTGAGTCCGGATCGACTTCCTGGCCCGCCACACTGAGGTAAATCGCCCCCACATGCAGCGGCTGGTGCACATCGCCGAGGTAATGGGCCAGCACCCGCAGGGCCTCCTTCTTGTTGGCGAGATCAAATGGCGCCGGCGCCGCCCCGCCCTTGAGCACCGCGACCGCCGCGTTGATGGCGCTGACGACATCGTGATCGCTCGTACCAACTTCGGTGCGTGCATAACCATTGCGCTCGATCGCCACGTCGGCATAGTGGTATTGCTTGTGACAGACTTCCTCATCGGCCGCCGGGTGGCACGCATCCCAGTTGCGCTTGACAAAGCTCACCATGGCCGCCTTCCCCGCCGTCGTCTGGAACGGGGCACACTCGGGAAAGCGTGGACTGACCACAAAGTGAAATAGTCCGCTCTTCTTCGAATGCACCACCCCCTTGGCGCAGTCGGCCCACAGCGCCGCGGTCTTGAGGGTCTCGCCGCTCCCGAGGATTTTCTTCACCTCATTGCCGGCGTTCGTCCCGGCCAGGAGCGAATCCGCAATCGCGCCGACCGTCTGATGGCCTTGCGCGTTCCAGGCGGATGTGGGTTGGCTCACCACCAGGCAGACCATTGCGACGCCAGCATGGATGAGATGTTTCATACGTCCTCCTGCACCGGGGGTTTCCCTGGATGGGAACAGCCCCTATAGCACTCTTTGCTTCGCACCGGTCAGCTTCCCAGCAGCGCCTGAGCGAGCGCCGTGACCGCTTCCGGGTCCGCAGCCGTTGTCTTCGTGAATCGCTCCAGCGCCTGCTCGACCACCTCCATGCCCAGCTCCCGGTAGGCTTCGAGCTGGTCCTCGTCGAAAAACTGATCCGCCGTGCTTTCATTCGGAAAATCGGCATGCGCCCGCGCGTAGGCGTCGATGTCGACTCGCTTCCTCACGGCATCGATCTTGCTAGCCTGCAGATAGAGCAGGGCCCCTTTGCCCCATTCGGAAAAGTGTGGCGCCTCCGGATCGTCCTTCGCCTGCAGCGGCGGATAATAAATGCTTGCAAGCGCAAATCCCCGCTCGGCATATCCCTTCATCGGATCATCTTTCCCATCGCGCGGCCGGATCGCTGCCGCCTCGAAGCCGGGGACATCGAAGCGCACGTGCACACCAAAATCCACGCGCACGCGTTCAATCGCATTCGCCAGATCGTCCATCCGGTACTCCGGATCCGCTCCCGCCTCCGAGAGCACGATCACCTGCACCCGCCGGCGGATCAGCTCGTACAGGGCCGTGTTGTCAAAGTGCCCGCCATCGGTCAGCTCCACGAACGCCGCGCTCTCGCGCAATCGCCGCCCGAGCAACCCCTGCCACAATCCCGGGAACCAGAAGTTCGGCGGCCCGAAGCCCACGATCTTTCCCTGCCATGGGGCTCCGGGATTCCGCAGCCAATACCCCAGCCGCACGTTGAAAAACCACATCAGGAAGGACACCAGGCGGTTGCGGGTGATTCCCTGGCCCGCGCCTCCCGCGTCCGGATTCGCGGCCGCACCGGAGGTCGCCATCGCGGTGGCCAGCGGCAATCCGGTACCCCCGATGACACCGCTGCTGATCCAGCCGGTCGCACTGGAGCCACTGTAGAGCGGCGAAAATACAAAGCTGTCGCCGCCGCGGGCGCGAAAGCTGTCGCGCCTGGCATCCACCATCACCACGTTGCAGTTGATGAGGTGAAACAGCCGCGCCCGCCCCGCTTCCGAGGGCACCAGGATATCGGCCACCTTCACGCTCTCCGCCTCCGTTGCCTTTTCCCACTGAGAGCGCTCGATGGCCCTGCGGTTGGGCATGAACATTTCCATCAACCGGTCCCGGTAGACCCGGCCCAGGCTCACGTAATTGACGTTGCACAACAAGCCTGTGAACAGGGCCGCCGCGCCCACGATCCACCCTTGAAACACGGTCAGCGCCGGAACATTTTGCGGCGCCGGGCTGAAGGGAAGCACAAAGCCGCCCGCCTGCACGGCATAGGCCAGCACCAGCACGCCATAGATCACCAGCGCCGCCACCAGCACCGGGACCAGCTTCATCAGTGCGCCACTCGGCGCGGCACTGCCCGGGGCGGCGTTGCGCCTGGCCACGAAACGCCACAGCGCGCCGATCCCCGTCAACACGGTTGATCCGGCGCCTGCCGCACCCGGTGCCCACAGCGCCAGCCCGCGCAACCAGGTATAGACGCCGGGGATCGAGTACAGCACCAGCAGGGCCAATGTCAGGCCCAAAGTGGCGCCGAGGGACTGCTGTAACACGGTGCGCATCCGGTAGTGCCAGCTGCGCACCCAATCCAGTTGTTCGGCCGTCGCGCCGTACCTGCGCCGCAGCGCCAGAGCCGCGACTCCGGTCAGCACCGCGCAGGCCAGCACCGCCATCGCCAGGGCCACCACGAACGGCCACTGACCGCTCCACAATTCTGGTCCGCCGGGCCAGACTTGCCACAGCCCCTTCGCCAGCGCGACGGTCACCAACACCGCCCCCAGCAGGGTCACTCCCGCGCTCACGCTGGTGAGCCAGGTCGCGAGCCCATACAGCAGCACCTGGAATCCCAGCAGGAAGCCGAGCCAGATCGCCCATCGCTCGACGCTATACCAGGGATGTGCCGCGCAGTGCGCTTCGCACCACGTCGGGAGCACGTGCAGGCCCGATAGCACCGCGAGCAGCGCGACTGCGGCCCCACCGTACACCAGCACTGAAAACAGCATGCCGCGCAGCGCCACGCCCACCAGCGAGAGGGCCGTGATTTTCGGCGGCTTCAGATAGTTGCCATGGAGTCGCACATAATCGAGCCAGGTTCGGGACGGCGCCTCTTCCTTCCTGTTCATGCCCGGCCGGCGTAGATCCGCCGTCCGATCGCCCCTGGAGGGCGATCCCAGTTGCGCCTCGAAGTCCGCACCATACTGCCGCTTCAGCCACGTCAGCGCGGTGCCGAGGTACCCACCGCCCGACACCGTCGAGAGGTAGTGAAATCGCTTGAGGCTTCCCACGTTCGCGAGCGCCTGCACCACGCCGAGCGCAAACGAGGCCGAACGGATTCCGCCCCCGGACAGGGCCAGTGCCGCACCCTGCGGGTTCGCGGAGGCCGCCGCCAGGCCGATATATTCACGCTCTCTGCGCACCACGGCCTCGAACGTGACCGGTTGGCGTAACTCTTGCCGTGCATTCATGGCCTGTTCCTTACCTGGGCTTGACCCGGACCTGAACTCTAAGCCTCAGGGAGGCTCATGCGCGACAGAGGCCGCAAAACCTGAAAGATCCAGCGGGGACTTGAGGTGGTACTTCGGGAGCAGTTTGAAATCGTGACGAAACTCCTTGAGCTCCACACCCTTGCACTCCATCTTCACTTTGCCCGTGGCCGGCCCCAACCGGACGTCGGTCAGCCGCCCGCCCAGCAGATCCAGTTCCGCGGATTCAATGGTAACGCTCAGCACGATTCGAAATTCTACCTGACACCAATCGCTCCCCGCGATGCTCAGGACGAGACGCGGTTTGTGCACGGACTCGATCACGTGCTCCGTCAACGCCGCGCTCTTGGGCGTCGAGGGCGCCGCCACGCTGTCCGCGATGGCTTTCTGGATCTTTCGGGCCCGGCTCCAGCCCTGGGCCAACACCTGCAGGGCGTCGAAGTCCCACATTTTCTCCACGGCAGAGGCCACCTGCCGACGGGATATGCTCTCCAGCGCCCGGACGGCCTTGCCGACATCCGGGGCCTCCACACCAGAAACTTCCACGGCCGCGAGCTGTTGCACGCGACCGAGCGCGGCATCCCGCGCGGTGAGTTCAAACAGCGTAGTGATGGGAACTTCCTCGACACGCTCGTTCATGAATCACTCCCTTTGGAGAGCAGGCGCAGAATGACCGATCCCTCCGCATCCACGACACCGCGAATGGCCGGCCCTGCAAGTTCGCCTTCAGTACCGTGCCCTTCGCGGATCGTCACTGCCGGGTTGGGATCCATGCGCACGCTCAGGTGCATGGCCGGCTTTACGATCACCAGCGCCGTCCCCAGAGCCGCCAGTGCAGCCAGCACGCCGGCACCGATCTTGCCGACGTCCACCGCACGCGCCTGCGTCGTGACCACCGTGTGTTCCACCTGGAGAGAGTCCGGCGCCTGCGTCTGCTTATAGACCGAGGGTGTGCCCACGCTCCACCACTGCGAGTCCACGCGGCAATCACTGTCCAGCCCGGCTGCCTTCAGTGCCTGAGTCGCGCGATCGCAGCTCATCCCCCCGAGCGCTGGCACGGTCCCGACACCGACGGTTTCGAGCCTGACTCGGGTGGGCCTGGTATACCGTCCGCCAGCCTTGGGCGACTGTGCGCGCACCCGGCGATGCTCCGGCGATTGATCAACATCCGGTATCGGGTCAAAGTGTTGCCGTGTGAGATCCTGCTCGGCCGCCGCAAGTGTTTCCCCTTCCACGTTCGGCAACAGGTAAGCGGTCACCTGCAGGACCA